>NZ_JBHFOM010000043.1:0-40441 GCF_053543955.1 Colwellia sp. E150_009 | reverse complement strand
ACTATGTTTAATCAATTTTCCTTGTTCTAAGCTCGCTAATGAAGCTCTGAGTTGGGAAGAAATTTAATCAAATTGGTATAATATGAAAGAATATCAACAGTTAAAACAAAAAATGCGATAGATTAATAAAATCTATCACATTGGTTTTAATTGAGCGCTCGATTTTTAACGTATTACGTCCATTAAATTTATGATTGAATTAAATGTACGTCGCGTTGTGGGAACGGAATACTGATATTATTTTTATCAAGTGCTTTTTTCATTGCTTCATTCACTTCAAAATAAACAGCCCAATAATCTTTTGGATGACAATGCGGTCTAACAGCTAAATCAACAGAGCTATCCCCCATTCCTGACACACCAACAAAAGGTGCGGGATCTGTCATTACTTTATCATTTGCTTCTAATACCTCCATCAATACAGCTTTAGCCTGGTCAATATCAGCGTTATAAGCAATACCAACCGACAGATCAACCCGAATCTTACCTTCTACGGTAAAGTTAGTAATTGAGCCATTAGAGACTGCACCATTAGGTATGATAACTTGTTTAGATTGTGGTGCAATTAAAATGGTATTAAATATTTGTACTTCTTTAACAACCCCTAAATGTCCTTGTGACTCAATTAAATCACCTACTTTATAAGGTTTGAAGATCATAATTAAAACACCGCCTGCAAAGTTTGCTAAACTACCTTGCAATGCCAGTCCAATTGCCAAACCAGCGGCACCCAATACAGCAATAAAAGAGGTGGTTGCGATACCAACCATTGACGCCACTGAGATAAATAACAGTACTTTGAAAATCCACGAAACCAAACTGTCCATAAAAGGGATGAGAGTGGGATCGACTTTTGATCTTTCCATCGATAGTATCACAAGTTTACTGATACCCTTGATCATCCATAAACCAATAATTAGCGTAATTACTGCTAACGCAAGTTTAGGGGCATATGCTAAACCTAACTCATATGCTTTCATCGATAATGTATCAGCTAGCGCCATTGTTTCGTCTATTTCATTCATAAAAATCCTTTATTTGTAAGGTTAAATTTTTCACCAAGTTTAACTAACATTTCCATAAAATCAAATAATTAAGAATATCTGTTTTAATTAAATTTACTTACTTTACTATTCTAATAGCCTTTCTGCTCAAGCATGTATACAAAATCTTTCAAAGAAATAGGCTTAGAAAACCAGTAGCCTTGAAAGTACAAACAACCATTATTTTTCAAATCAAGGTATTGTTCCTCGGTTTCAACACCTTCTGCTATCACGTTAAAATTATAAAGTTTAGCGATTGACAAGATAACAGCAGACATTCCCGTAACTGGTGTTGAATATTCCGTATCGCCACTGACAAAACTTCTATCAATTTTTAAACAGTTTAGTGGGTATTGCTTAAGTTGGTTAAATGAAGTAAATCCCGTACCAAAATCATCTAGCGACAGTTTAAAACCAATACGTCTTAACGAAATTAGCATTTCTATTATTTGTAAGTCTGTTTCAACTAGGCTAGTTTCAGTGATTTCCAACTCAATTTTAGTTGGATCAATGTTATATTTTTCGATCAACTCTTTAATTCGGTAAACAAATTCTTTATTGCGTAGTTGATTTGAAGATATGTTAATGGAGTAAAACTCTATATTAGGTCTTGTTAATATTTCTGTATTAGCAATCATTTTAAATGATTCATTAAGCACCCAAAAGTCTAACCGCTCTATCAAACCAAAATTTTCCGCTATGGGTATAAATTTATCAGGTCCAAAGTTTCTCAGCTCTGCTCTATTGCATCTAACCAATAATTCTGCACCAGCAATGGTTTTATTATTGTCGCGAAAAATTGGCATAAAAACCATATTAAACTGATTTTTATCCATTGCCAGCACAAGCTCTTTGGCAATATATTTTTGTTCTTCTGATTGCTGCTCTATCAACTCATCAAATATTTGTACACTATTAACACCAAGCTGTTTTGCTCGCTTTAGGGTTATGTCAACATTATCTATAATGTTTGGAAACTTCCCATTTTTACGAGTTGACCTGACTACAGCAACAGAGACTGAAATTGTTGCTGGATGGCCTGAAACAATAGATAACTGGCTAACCGATACTTTTAATCGGTCAACAAATGACAATATATCAAGTTCTTCAGGTAAGTTGGTAAACGCTATGGCAAATGAATCACCAGAAAACCTTGCTAAATAATGTGAGCTTGCGCTATCAACCACTTGAGAATTTTCCATAATACTAAACAATTTTTTACCAAGGCGCTGAATTAATTTATCACCCTCTATAAATCCCTGCGTATCATTAATAGTACGAAAGTTATCAATATCTAAGTGAATTGAAGTAATTGCATTAATATCCGCATTTAAATGGCAGTCATTCAGCCATTCATTATAGGCATATCGGTTAGCTAGCCCAGTTAATGGATCTTTTTTGGATTCATTATCAATAGCATTTTGTTGTTGCCGGGAAAAATAAGCAGAATAAGTAGTAAATATGATAGTTAACGATAAAGAACTTGCTAGTCTTAATGAATCAATAGGTTCACCGTGTAGCATAATTAACACTAAAAAAACGACTAACGAGGGGATCGAAATTAACAACGCAGTTCTTATTGGTACTAAAAAGAATATGCCAACAATGGAAGGAAAACTATATACAATGCCGTGAATACCAACATAATAACTGGCGAGTGCTAAACAACACCACATAGATATTATAATACTTACTTTACCAATTTTAGTTATTTCATCATTACGAATATTTTTAAAATTAACAGCAAAAACCAATGCTGTACAAAGCAGTGCTCCAGATAAAATATAATTCTCTTTTAGATAATGAACATAAGTAAATATAGTGACAGGAATAAAGCATAGTAATAAAAAAAGTCGAGAATGACGTTCATGTAATACTAATATCCGTGACATCTAAAAAACTCCCTTCCTAAAGATAGCGCTTACAAAAATTTACTCAGTATAGAATGATCACCTTTTTTAAAGCAAGTCTTTTGATTTTCTTATTTATTTTTTTTCAGACAACATTACTTTCAATGTAAATAATCATTCTTCAAGCCTATCACACCTGAATTACTCGAATAGTGGGTAGTGATATTCCTTCATGGTTGGCAAGGGATTAAGCATTCATAAAAAGTCAAAAGGGTAATAACACAGTTATGTTATTACCCTTTTGATGAATCAACGACTGTAAATCAATTATTTACATTAGTGATTTTCAGACACCATATTCACTGTATATTTAGGAATATCAACCACTAAGTCTTCGTCACCCACAATAGATTGACAGCTAAGACGAGATTCCGGCTCTAACCCCCATGCTTTATCAAGCATATCTTCTTCAAGTTCATCACTCTCTTCTATTGAATCAAACCCTTCCCGAATAATAACGTGACAGGTTGTGCAGGCACACACTTTCTCACAGGCATGTTCAATACCAATATCATTTTTTAAAGCAACATTTAATATGCTTTCACCTTTTTCAGCTTCCACAACGGCGCCTTCTGGGCATAATTCTTCATTGGGTAAAAATATAATTTTTGGCATTTTACTTATCTCTTGTTGTCATTTTATTTTAGCTTACGGCTAAAAATAATATGTTAGGTTACAATTTTTCAACCGACTGACCACTTAATGCTTTGTTGATTGAGCTGTCCATGCGGCGCTCTGCAAACACGGCTGTTGCTTGATCTAATTTTTCTATCGCGGCTTCAATAGCATCGGCATCTTCACCTTGACTAATATCTGCAACAAATTTAATTGATTGTTCAATATCACTAATTTCAGCGTCAGTAAGTAAATGTCTATCTAAAGTAATGGCCGCTTGAATTGATTCAATAACGCGGGCAGCTTCAACTTGTTGCTCTTTAAGCATGCGTGCATCAATATCAGCTTTGGCATTATTCATTGAATCTTTTAACATTTGAGCTATTTTACCATCATCTAAACCAAACGATGGCTTCACTTCAATACTTGATTCTACCCCTGATGATTTCTCCATTGCCGTTACAGACAACAGACCATCAGCATCAACCTTAAACGTTACACGAATATGCGCTGCTCCCGCTGTCATTGCAGGAATACCTCGCAGTTCAAAACGAGCTAACGAACGACAATCGTCAACAAGTTCTCGTTCCCCCTGCAGCACATGCACAGCCATTGCCGTTTGACCATCTTTAAAAGTAGTAAATTCTTGTGCTTTTGCAACAGGGATAGTGGTGTTACGTGGGATCACTTTTTCAACCAAGCCCCCCATGGTTTCTAAACCAAGCGACAATGGAATAACATCAAGCAATAAAATATCACTGTCTGGCTTATTACCAGCCAGAATATCTGCTTGAATCGCAGCCCCAATGGCAACCACTTTATCTGGATCAATTGATGTTAAAGGTTTTTTATTAAAGTATTTTTCTACTTCACTTCGTACTAATGGCACACGAGTTGAACCGCCAACCATCACCACTTCTAACACATCATCAACACTAATTTGAGCATCTTTCAAGCTTCGTTTACAGGCTCTCAATGTTTTTTTAACTAGATCTGAAATTAAACTATCAAACGTTTCTTTCGATAACGTTGTAGACCATGCTTTGCCATCATCAAGTGCTAATTTCACATCAACACTACTTTGCGTTGTTAATTGTTCTTTAGCTTTACAAGCTTGTTGCATTAGTTGACGTTCAAGAGAAGGAGAAAAGGGTCGTGTTAAAGCGGCCTGCTCAACTAAGTAATCAACAACCACTACATCAAAATCATCACCACCTAGGGCTGAATCACCGCCTGTCGATAACACTTCGAATACGCCCTTATTTAAACGTAATATTGAAATATCAAATGTACCGCCGCCAAGGTCGTAAATAGCAATAACCCCTTCTTGCCTAGAGTCAAGCCCGTAAGCAACAGCCGCTGCAGTTGGTTCATTTAGCAAACGTAACACATTAACACCCGCCAGTTTAGCTGCATCTTTGGTACTTTGTCGTTGTGCATCATCAAAATGTGCTGGAACCGTAACAACCACACCTGTAAGCTCTCCACCTAATGCTTGTTCCGCACGCTGGCTCAAGTTTTTCAAAATTTCAGCAGAGACTTGCACAGGGTTAATTTTACCGTGGCGCGTCATAATTTCAGGGTGGTTCTCATCTCCGCAAAACTGATACGGTAATGAGGGGTATTTACTTTGTATATCTGATAATGATCGACCGATTAAACGCTTGGCCGATACAATAGTGTTTTGAGGGTCACTAACGCTAAAGGTTTTCGCTTCGTCTCCCACCAAAATACTTTTTCCCTCTGATGGTGCTTGATAACTAACGATAGAAGGCAATATATCGCGATTGTTATTGTCCATCAAAGTACTTGCTTCACCGCTTTGTACACTGGCAATAAGGGAATTGGTTGTGCCTAAATCAATACCTGCAGCTAACCTATGCTCGTGAGGTACTGTACTTTGACCTGGTTCTGCTATTTGTAATAAAGCCATAGTTTAATTCTATTCTTTTTTGTTAATGTCATCACAAGCGCAATTGCACTTAATTAAATTATTCCGTCTATGTTCTGTTAGTCATCAAACAAACTTTCTTCCAGACGTTCTACTTCAATATTAAGTTTTTGATAAAATTTTAACTTACGTAAATTATCGCATGCCTGTATATTCGCTGCGTCATTATTTTCAAGCATTTGTGTGCGAAGTAAATTAAAATGTTGTTGGTACTCTTGGGTCAGCTCTTCTTGAGCCGCTTCTAGTGCTGCATCCACATCATCAGCAAACTTGACATCGCCTAGCATTTCCCTTAACTCCATTTGCCTCATTAAAAAGCTAGTATCACCAAAAGTATGCTGCTCATTAGGCAAATCAACCCCACGTAAAGTAAGTATGTATTCGGCTCGTTTTAAGGGATGTTTTAACGTTTGGTAAGCATCATTTATTTCAGCTGATTTTTGCACCGCAAGCAACTGATCTTGGCTTGAGGCATGGGCAAACTTATCAGGATGAACCTTTTTTTGTAAGGTTTGATACGTTTGTGATAATTGATTTAAGTCGACATCAAAGTTTACTTCAATGCCGAATAATTGGAAGTAATTCACTTTTTTACCTAAAGAGTTCTCATTCTAAAAAATCTAAATTAGTGTTCTAGAAATAGCTTGCAGATATTTAATGTACATTCAAGGCGAAAGCACGAAGTGACTTTAGTCATGAGTGCTTTCAATGATGAAGATAGATTAAATAGCAAAGTGCAACTACTTAAACATTAAAGCTTTCTCCGCACCCACACTCACCTTTAGCATTGGGGTTGGTAAATTTAAAGCCTTCATTCAAGCCTTCTTTAACAAAATCTAACTCAATGCCATCAAGGTAAACCAAGCTTTTTGTGTCAATGATAATTTTAACATTTTCAATATCAAATACATTATCATCTTCATTCAAATCATCAACAAACTCAAGAACATAAGCCAACCCTGAACAACCGGTTGTTTTAATACCTAAACGTAAACCAAGGCCTTTACCTCGGTTTACCATAAAAGATTGTACTCGTTCTGCTGCCGCTGGCGTCATGGTAACTGACATACTACTTTTCCTGTTTAGCGTCTTGGTGTAAATTATATTTTGTTGTAAATATTAACCGTTTTTACTTTTGTAATCTTCAATTGCGGCTTTAATTGCATCTTCAGCCAAAATTGAGCAATGAATCTTTACGGGTGGTAATGCTAATTCTTCAGCAATAGCCGTATTTTTAATTTCGCCTGCTTCTTCAATTGATTTACCTTTAACCCATTCTGTTACTAATGAGCTTGAGGCAATAGCAGAGCCACAACCATAGGTTTTAAATTTAGCATCTTCAATAATGCCGTCAGCTGAAATTTTAAGTTGTAACTTCATCACGTCACCACACGCAGGTGCACCAACCATTCCAGTTGCAACATTAGGATCATTTTTATCCATAGAACCAACGTTACGTGGATTTTCATAATGATCGATTACTTTTTCACTATAAGCCATAATAATTTCTCCTAGCAGTTTTCACACTTTTACAGATTAATTGAACCAATAAAAATTAGTGAGCTGCCCATTCAATTGAGTCTAAATCAATACCGTCTTTGAACATTTCCCAAAGCGGTGACATATCACGTAAGTGACCAATAGATTTCTGTATTAATTCAATAGCATAATCAATTTCTTCGCTTGTAGTAAAACGACCAAAACTAAAACGAATAGAACTGTGTGCCATTTCATCATTTAAACCAAGCGCACGTAATACATACGAAGGTTCAAGGCTAGCTGATGTACAAGCGCTGCCCGATGAAACTGCTAAATCTTTTAATGCCATAATTAATGATTCGCCTTCAACAAAGTTGAAGCTTACATTTAAATTACCTGGATAACGCTTGTCAAAATCACCATTAACAAACACTTGTTCCATAGCATTTAACCCTGCCCATAAGCGATCACGCATTGCTGTAACGTGTGCAAGATCTTGTGCCATTTCTTCTTTTGCCAATCGACAAGCTTCACCCATTCCCACTATTTGATGAGTTGCCAATGTACCAGAACGCATACCACGTTCATGACCACCACCGTGCATTTGCGCTTCTAAACGAATGCGAGGCTTGCGGCGAACATACAAAGCACCAATACCTTTTGGCCCGTACATTTTATGTGCAGAAATAGATAATAAATCTACTTTCAAATGTTGCATATCAATGTTGATCTTTCCGACACTTTGTGCGGCATCAACATGAAATATAATTTTACGAGCGCGACACATTTCGCCAATTTCACTGATATCTTGAATGACACCAATTTCATTATTAACATGCATAATACTTACTAAAATAGTGTCATCACGCATCGCAGCTTCAAGTTTATTTAAATCAATTAAGCCGTTATCTTCAGGATCAAGATAAGTTACCTCAAATCCTTGTCGTTCTAGCTCGCGACATGTATCTAATACCGCTTTATGCTCAGTTTTACAGGTAATAATGTGTTTACCTTTTTTGCTATAAAAATTGGCTGCGCCCTTTATAGCCAAGTTATCTGATTCTGTAGCACCCGAGGTGAAAACAATTTCACGTGGGTCAGCATTAATTAACTCAGCTATTTGGTTTCGAGCAATATCTACAGCTTCTTCAGCTTGCCAACCAAACTTATGTGAACGCGACGCGGGGTTGCCAAAATGACCTTCATTAGTCATGTATTGCATCATTTTTTCCGCAACACGCTTATCAACAGGTGTTGTTGCTGAGTAATCAAAATAAATAGGAAGCTTCATTGGCTTTCTTTCTCCACTTGTACGAGTTATCTGATATTAATCGAATCAAAGAACTATGATTAATATTAACGTGTATACATTATAAGTTAACGGGGATAATCGTTTCTAACGATGATTTTTTATTTACTGTTAGATAAATATCATCTTGTCGTTTAGAAACGGTTTTCACATCATTTTTGGCTACGAGTTCAGCCAGAGAAATACTCTGTAAAAACTCTTCAATACGCTGACTTAAACCATGCCATAAAGAATGCGTTAAACATTGATCTCCTCCTTGACAATTACCCTTTCCTTGACATTTTGTTGCATCAACACTTTCGTTAACTGCGCTGATGACATCAGCGATAGCTATTTGTGCTGAACATCGTCCTAAACGGTAACCGCCACCGGGGCCACGTACACTAATGACCAAACCATGTTTACGTAATTTAGAAAATAATTGCTCTAAATATGACAGAGAGATTGCTTGTCGCTCTGAAATATCTGCTAATGAAACTGGTCCATGTGCTGCATGCATAGTAACATCAAGCATTGCTGTTACCGCATAACGACCTTTAGAGGTTAATTTCATAATCTGTGCCTATATGATCTATGTTAGTGACAGGTATTATTAACAATTTTTAGTATTAATTAGTGCGACAATCATTAATTTCGCGCAATTTTACATAACCCTAAATAATAGTCAAATATATACCTGAGTAATATAGTCAAGTATTTTACACTAAGAAAAGTAAATGGCAAAGCAATACTTGACTATTTTAATCAACTATTGCTTTCCATGCGTTATGAAAGACAGTATTGCCCCTTGGTATTGATGATTAACTTATTCATCTTTAAATTTCAGGATCAAAACTTTCAACCTTATTTTGTCTACGTTTAGCCGCCGCTTTTTCATCCTCATCAAATTCTCCCACTTTTAATTCAGGTAAATTTTTAGGACAAATATTTCCTCCAAGCTGATTAACTTCTTTGCAAATATTTGAAACACGATCGTCCATTAAATGCATATGATCTAACAAACGTCCAATTGCTTTTGCGACTGGGTCAGGGCTATCAGCTGAAACAGCGTAAGCATCAAACCCAAATTTTTTCGCTGCTTCGTCACGAGACTCTTTATCTAAGTGACCATTGAGCTTCTCATTTACTTCATTGTCTAATAACGAGTTAGCATTTTTATTACTGTTAACAATGCGTGCTGGAATACCCACAGCAGTTGCATTCTCAGGTAAATCTTTTACCACGACAGAGTTTGAGCCAACTTTACCGCCTTTACCTATGGTAATAGGACCAAGTACTTGAGCACCAGCGCCAATAACGACATTATCTTTTAATGTGGGATGGCGTTTACCCGCATTCCAACTTGTGCCACCAAGGGTAACCCCGTGATATAGTGTAACATCATCACCAATTTCTGAGGTTTCACCAATAACCACTCCCATGCCATGATCAATGAAGAATCGACGACCCAATTTTGCACCAGGATGAATTTCAACCCCAGTTAACCAACGAGAAAAGGTGGATAAAATTCTTGCCAATAATTTCCAATTTGCACACCATAGTCGGTGGCTTAAGCGATGTATCCAAATAGCATGTAACCCAGGGTAATTGAGTAGCACTTCGAAAGTAGTACGTGCTGCTGGGTCTCGGTCAAAAACACTGTTAATGTCTTCTTTCATGCGGTCAAACATAGGTTTTCCTTTATTTTTATTTATTTGGTTGAAGTTTCTCTACTAGGGTTTTTCAGTAGACGATCTTTCTATTGAGGCAAGAATACCACGCATCATTTTCACTTCTTTTACATCAGGACGAGCACGATTAAACAATCGTCTCAATTTTGTCATTACCAACCCAGGGTGGCTATCAACAATGAAGCCAGTAGAAATTAGTGCGTTTTCAAAGTGCTGATAAAAACGCTCGGTTTCTTCCGTTACAGGGTAAACTTCATCATCTTCACTTTTAGCGCTTATTTTCTTGCCTATATATTGACCATTACCTGTACTGCGCTCTTGTTGTTGGTTGTCAATAGATAACAAATAACTTGTACGTACTTCATAACTTAGCGTTTGTACGGCCATGGCTAAATTCAATGAACTATATTCAGGGTTAGCTGGTATTTGCACATGAAAATGACACATTTGTAACTCATCATTAGTTAAACCACTGCTTTCTCGACCAAACACTAAAGCAACAGGATATTCTCCAGCTTCTGCTATTAATTTTTCACCACAGCCACGCGGTTCAAGCATAGGCCAAGGTAGTGTTCGCGAGCGAGCACTAGTACCAACCACTAAACCACAATCTTCAATCGCTTCGCTTAGTGTACTAACCACCTTAGCATTGGCGAGCACATCGGTTGCGCCAGCAGCTAGAGCTTGAGCTTGACCATTAGGCATTTCAATAGGATCAACTAATATTAATTGGCTTAGCCCCATCGTTTTCATTGCTCTTGCTGCGCTACCAATGTTTCGACAATCTGAGGTATTAACTAATACAATACGAACTTGATTTAATATATTACTTTTCATTGAGTGTGCGTTTGGATCTGACATGTTACTTTCTGCTCATATTTAGCGTTATATTTGGGTTAGTTTCTAAAATATATTAACCCCTTGTTTATGCCTGTGATCCTAACATAGAAGAATACTGCTGTGCCTAATAAAAAGCACGTAAAATCAATAAACCAAGTTCGCTTAAGTTAGTTTATTTTTCTATATGAATTTACATCGCTTATTTATTAAACAATTTTATTTGAGATGTCTCTCGCTAAAAATATCAATACTTGCTATAATCCGCGCGCTAAAATTATACAAGGTTTTATTAGCTTATTTAAAAGCTAATGGCGTTAGATAATTTGTAGTTACTCGTTCTTTTAAAAGCCATTTACAAATAGGTACATTATTATGCATCCCATGCTAAATATTGCCGTGCGCGCTGCGCGCAATGCAGGAAAAGTTATAATTCGCTCTTTTGAGCAACTTGATAAGGTAGAAGTAGAATCAAAAGGTTCTAACGACTTCGTCACTAGTGTTGATAAAGCGGCCGAAGAGACTATCATTGAAACTATTCGTAAATCATACCCTGCCCACACCATTGTTGGTGAAGAGTTTGGAGTATCAACTGGCTCAGACAATGATTATCAGTGGATTATAGATCCACTAGACGGCACAACAAATTTCATTAAAGGCATCCCTCATTTTTCTGTATCTATTGCGTTAAAAGTAAAAGGTAAGTTAGATCAAGCTGTCGTATTTGACCCCATCCGTGGCGAATTATTCACAGCCAGCCGTGGTAAAGGCGCACAATTAAATGGTATGCGTATTCGCGTAAAAGCGCACAAAGACCTATCAGGTACGGTTTTAGCAACAGGGTTTCCATTCAAACATAAACAACACACCAATGCTTATATGGCAATGTTTTCTGCTTTATTTCAAAAAACATCAGATATGCGTCGGGCAGGCTCCGCAGCACTTGATTTGGCCTATGTAGCTGCAGGCCGTGTTGACGGCTTTTTCGAAATTGGCTTAAAGCCTTGGGATACTGCTGCGGGCGAATTATTAGTGATTGAAGCTGGCGGTTTGGTAACAGACTTTGCGGGTGGTCATAACCATGCAACATCGGGCAATATAGTTGCTAGTAATACACGTTTACAAAAAGAAATCTTAAAAGAGCTTCGTCCCCATTTAGGTGACGCGCTAAATAAATAGTTTTATAAACAAATAGCATATAAGTTATATTTAAAAAAAAAGCGCCTTTTGGCGCTTTTTTTGCTTTAATAATGCGAGTAACACTAATTTAATCCCACAACCAGAGTAACAATGACTTTTTCATCTCACTACATTCCACCGCCACACAAACAGTCTTTTAAAAATGGTGAAGTTGCCTTAGTCGGTGCAGGCCCAGGAGATCCCGATTTATTAACTTTACAGGCATATCGATTTATTCAACAAGCTGAAGTTGTTATTTATGATCGACTTGTTAGTGAAGAAATAATGGCATTATTGCCTAAGCATTGTGAAAAAATTTATGTTGGCAAAAAACAAGCTGATCACCGTGTGCCACAAGAAGGTATCAATCAATTATTAGTAGATAACGCTAAACAAAATAAGAAAGTTTTACGATTAAAAGGGGGAGACCCTTTTGTTTTTGGACGCGGTGGTGAAGAAGCGCAGTTTGTATTAGAGCATCATATAGCTTGTCATATCGTACCTGGAATAACTGCCGCATCAGCTTGTACTGCTTATGCTGGTATTCCATTAACTCACCGTAAAGTCGCTCGTAGTTGCACCTTTATTACGGGTAATGTGCAAGATAATGGTGCACTTGATCTACCTTGGCAAACCTTAAATGATGAAGAACAAACGGTTGTCTTTTATATGGGTATAAAAAGCCTACCTATTATCACTCAACAATTAGTGAGTGCAGGTCGCGCTAAAACAACGCCTGCCGCATTAATTCGTAAAGGTACCTACGAAAGTCAAGAGGTGGTTAAAGGCAACTTAGCAACCCTAGAAGAACTTGTACAACGCTATAATATCAAACCACCTAGTTTAATTATTATTGGCAATGTAGTTGATACCTTTGCTGATTCACAATTAAAAAATTTAGGATACTTAAGTCCTATTGATAAATAAAAGTTAATTTAACATTAGCGCTTAAACAAAATTAAACAGTAAAATCGATAAATTAAGTATTCTTATTTCTTTGACCATTCACTACAGCAGGTTTGCCTCTAGCGCGTTTTGGATTTGTATTATTTGCTGATGACCGCTTTGCTGCAGGGCGTTGTCCATCTTTATGTTCACTCTTTCCTTGATTTGCTACCTTTGGCTTTTGGGGCTTTTTTGCTTTGATTGGCCGAATTGCTCTTGAGTCACCTAACGCATTAACAGGAATAAAGTTATCTAGGATTTTCCGTTCAATATGCTGTTGAATAACGTGTTCAATGTCCCATAACAAATTTAACTCATCAGCACAGACTAATGAAACAGCTTGACCAGTATTACCTGCACGAGCAGTACGACCAATACGATGAACATAGTCTTCTGGTACGTTGGGTAAATCAAAATTTACCACATTAGGCAGTAAGTCTATATCGATACCGCGAGCCGCGATGTCTGTGGCAACTAAAATTTGTACTCGGCCATCTTTGAACGATGCAAGCGCTTTAGTGCGAGCACCTTGACTTTTATTACCGTGAATAGCCGCAGCTGATAACCCTTCAGCTTCTAAATATTTAGTTAACTTATTTGCACCATGCTTAGTTTTTGTAAACACAAGAACCTGTTGCCAAGTATTTTCTTTTATTAAATGCGTTAACACAGCAGATTTACGTTTTTTATCTACCGGTGTTAACCATTGTGTTACTTTCTCAGCAGTAGAATTTTCTGGGTTAACTGAAATTTCGAGTGGGTTATGAACTAAGCCTTTTGCTAACGCGCGAATATCCGCTGAAAATGTTGCTGAGAATAATAAATTCTGACGTTGCTTAGGCAAAAACGTAATGATTTTTTTTATATCACGAATAAAGCCCATATCTAACATACGATCAGCTTCATCAAGAATAAGTACTTCTAGTTGAGAAAACTTAACGGCATTTTGATTATACAAGTCAATCAAACGTCCTGGTGTTGCGACTAACACATCAACACCTTGTCTTAAGCGCATCATTTGTGGGTTAATTTTAACACCACCAAAAACAACGGTAGAATGTAAATTTAGATACTTACCATAACTTGTAATACTGTCACTTATTTGTGCCGCTAATTCCCTTGTAGGCGTTAATATTAATGCTCTGACATTATTCGACTGCACTCTACTTTGCGCCGTTCCACCTTTTGATAGTTTTTCTAGCAGTGGCAAAGTAAAACCAGCTGTTTTACCTGTTCCCGTTTGCGCAGCAGCCATCACATCTCGTCCTGAAATAACGGCAGGAATCGCTTGTGCTTGTATAGGCGATGGAATGTCATACCCTTTATCTCGAACTGCTTTAAGTAATGGCTCTGATAGACCTAGATCGGTAAAACGGGTGGCAGTGGTGCTCATAAAAAATCTCTTGGGGGTGTATTATAGGTTACGAATGGACAGTTTCTAAAAACGAACTCCAACTATATAATAGCTGTAACCTGATAGTGAATACCATTCGGTATAAGGGCGTGCAGCATACAGTAAGGCTGCCTAAATTGGTATCTGTGTAGTAAAATAATATATGGGGTCTGTGAATATTAAAGCCGAACAATAAACACAGTTCGGCTTTAATATGGTTGTTTGAACTAAACTCCAGTCTGCATTGAGGAGTTTATTACCTGTATTACTCATTTCTTAAGGCATCATTTGTTCTTGATCTGCACCTTCTTTTTCAATCACTTCAGGTATTAAGTCTTCTCTTGAGATACCTAAACCTAATGCAACGAGTGAAGCCACATAAATTGAAGAGTATGTTCCAACAAATACGCCAAATAATAATGCTGTCGCAAAACCATGAATAAGAACACCGCCCTTTAAAAACAACGCAGCTAATACTAATAACGTTGTGATTGACGTAATAACAGTTCGGCTTAATGTTTCTGATAACGATATGTTAATAATCTCTTCAGGCAAGGTTTCTCGAATTTTCATAAAGTTTTCACGAATTCTATCCGACACGACAATAGTATCATTAAGTGAATAACCAATAACGGCCAAAATAGCAGCAAGTACTGTTAAATCAAATTCTAATTGTAAAAAAGAAAAAAGACCCAAAGTTAATAAAACATCGTGAAATAGCGCAACAACCGAACCAACAGCAAAACGCCATTCGAAACGAAAAGCAACATATATCAAAATACAGATAAGTGCCGTCAGCATTGCTAAACCACCCTGCTCGGTTAGTTCATCACCAACACTTGCGCCAACAAATTCAATACGGCGCATATCCACTTTTTGACCTGTGCCAGTTTCAAGAATGTCGAGAATTTCATTACCCAACATTTCTGCTTTCACATCATCTCGTAACCCAAGACGAATAACAACATCACGACTACTACCATAAAATTGCACTTTGGCATCGTCATGGTTGTTGTTTTGCATCAATTGACGTAATTTTTGTAAATCAGCTGCTTGCTCAAACCCCACTTCTATTAGTGTGCCACCCGTAAAATCTAGGCCAAAGTTCAATTTATTAACAGCAAGAGAAGCAATTGATGCAAGCATCAATAACGCACTAAAGACCATCGCAATTTTGCGATACTTCATAAAACTGACGGTTTCTTTTAATTGTAAAATTTGCATTGTTTTTAAATTCCCGTCTAACTATATCGAGAGCTTTTCAAGGCGTTTTCCACCCCAAACAGCATTAACTACGGTTCTTGAACCGATAACAGAGGTAAATATTGAAGTTATAATACCGATAGATAAAGTTACCGCAAAGCCTTTAACAGGCCCCGTACCTACAGCAAATAAAATCAATGCCGCAATTAACGTGGTAATGTTAGCATCAATAATGGTTGAAAAAGCGGCTTCATAACCTTGATGAATTGATTGTTGAATCGTTTTCCCTTGACGAATTTCTTCTCGAATACGCTCAAATATTAATACATTGGCATCAACCGCCATGCCAACAGTTAAAACAATACCAGCCATACCTGGTAAAGTTAATGTTGCTCCAGGAATCAACGACATGATACCAATAATCAGTACTAAGTTAGCACCTAAAGCAAGATTAGCTACCACACCAAAGGCACGATAATAAATAATCATAAAAATGAAGACCAAAGCAAAACCCATCACAATAGCCTGAAAACCTAACTGAACGTTTTCAGCACCCAATGTTGGCCCAACGGTACGTTCTTCAACAATAGTAATTGGCGCAATCAACGCTCCTGCACGTAATAATAACGCTAAGTTGTGCGCTTCAGCTTGAGAGCCTGCGCCTGTAATTCTGAAACTCTTACCTAAACGTGCTTGAATTGTGGCAACTGAGATAACTTCTTGTACTTTTTCAAAAACAATATTACCTTCTGGATCACGTCGATCAGTCGGTTTATATTCAATGAATACTGTTGCCATTGGTTTACCAATATTACTTTTAGTACCATTAGACATTTTGCTACCGCCAGCACTATCAAGTGAAATATTAACTTGTGGACGAGAATATTCATCAAAACCTGATTTAGCATCGGTGATATGATCACCTGTTAGCATAATACGCTTTTTCAGTAATGTTGGTTTACCATCTTTGTCAGTTAACAAAATTGAACTTGGTGGAATTCTGCCATTCAGCGCTGCTGATAAGTCTCCTTCTGTATCAACTAAACGAAACTCAATAGTGGCTGTTGCATTAAGAATTTCTTTTGCTTTTGCCGTATCTTGTACGCCAGGTAATTCAATAACAATATGTTTCTTACCTTGACGCTGAACTAAGGGTTCTGCAACACCTAATTCATTCACTCGGTTTCGGATAATAGTAATATTTTGTTGAAGTGCATATTCGCGAATTTCTTTTAACTTGGCATCAGTCATTTGCGCTGAAAAAGTTAACGTATCTTCGTCGGTTGTAAATAACAAATCACGGTAGCGTTTTTTAAGTAAAGACTCACCTTGTTCTAGGTCTTCAATTTTACGAAACTTAATAACGATAGCATCGCCGTCTTCTTTTACGCTACGATAACGAATTTTTTCATTTAATAAGTCTCCTCGAAAATCACCAACCATGCCGTCTTTGGCTTTATTGATGGCCTCATTCATATTAACTTCCATTAAAAAGCTAACACCGCCGCTTAAATCTAATCCTAACTTCATTGGTGTGCCACCAATAGCCGACAACCAATCTGGAGTTGCTGGTGTTAAGTTCAGCGCTACAGAGTATTTATTACCTAAATTATCATCAAGCACATCACGTGCTTTTAATTGATCTTCTGTATTTTTAAAACGCGTTAATACTTGTCCTTGCTCTAAAACAACACTAGCATAATCGATATTATGATCACTTAAATGCCCTTTAATTTCATCAAGGGTGGCAATATTTGCTTCTACACCACGTAAACCAGAGACTTGCACGGCTGGATCTTCACCATATAAGTTAGGCGTGGCATAGAGCGCACCTAAAGCAACGATTAACGCTACCATCAGTGTTTTCCATAAAGGGTATTTGTTTAACACAAGCTGTCCTTTTTATTTATTACTTTTTTAAAATGTATTTTCAGCACTTTATTATTTATAACGTTTACTAAGTTGATTGGCTTTAGCTGAAATAAAAAATACGAAATTAACGCGAGTCAATATTCCGTATTTTTCAGCTATGCAAATTCTTTCCAGAAAAGTTTGTAAGTGTACTTAATATCAAAACTTAACCAAACAACATGAATAAAACTATAAAGATTTCATTGTACCTTTAGGAAGTACAGCATTTATTGCACCTTTTTGTACCGTTACTTCGGTACCTTCGGCAATACTAACCACAATAAAGTCTTTTTCATCTGAAACTTTAACAATTTTACCAACAATGCCACCTTGTGTTAATACCTCATCACCTTTTGATAAAGCTGACATCAAGCTTTTGTGCTCTTTTACACGTTTAGCTTGCGGGCGATAAATCATAAAATAAAATACTAAGCCAAATACCGCTAACATAATCATCATTTCCATACCTCCTCCTGCGGGGGCTGGAGCAGCTGCGGCGTGGGCTGTACTAATAAATAAACTCATAATTGTTAATCCTTACTTCTTTTTTATAATGGGTTAAAAGCGTGAATACTCTTTTTCAAGTTACGCCGCTTTCAAGTGCTAATACTCTTTTTTAACTACGCTATTTAAAGTTAAACTTGCGCACTACCTTCTGATAAGGGTGGCACAGGTAAACCACGTAATGCGTAAAACTCTTCAACAAAGGCGTCTAATTTACCCTGCTCTATTGCATCACGCAAACCTTGCATGACTTTTTGATAAAAATGCAAATTATGCAAGGTATTCAATTGTGAACCTAAAATTTCTTTACATTTATCTAAATGATGTAAATACGCGCGAGAATAATTTTTACAGGTATAACAATCACACGTTGGATCTAATGGGCCTGTATCCGTTTTATTACTGGCATTGCGAATTTTAATAACACCCGTATTGACAAACAAATGACCATTGCGCGCATTTCGGGTTGGCATGACACAATCAAACATATCAATACCACGGCGAACACCTTCAACTAAATCTTCAGGTTTTCCCACTCCCATCAAGTATCGGGGCTTATTTTTAGGAATCAAGGGGGCGGTGTGATCTAAAATGCGAATCATATCTGCTTTTGGTTCCCCAACTGACAACCCGCCAATAGCATAACCATCAAAATCAATAGCTTTTAGACCATTTATAGACACTTCGCGTAAGTCTTCAAACATACCACCTTGAACAATACCAAATAAGGCATTAGGACTGTCTCCATGCGCATCTTTTGAACGTTGCGCCCAACGAAGTGATAGCTCCATTGAATCTTTAGATTCTTTATGTGTGGCAGGATATGGCGTACATTCATCAAATATCATCACAACATCTGAATTTAAACTACGTTGTACTTCCATTGAACGCTCAGGGGTTAACATAATTTTTTCACCATTTACCGGCGAACTAAAGCGTACCCCTTCTTCGGTAATTTTACGCATTTTTCCTAAGCTAAATACTTGAAACCCCCCTGAATCAGTTAAAATAGGTTTATCCCAATTCATAAATCCATGCAAGCCACCATGTTGCTCAATAATATCTGTTCCAGGGCGCAACATTAAATGAAACGTATTACCTAAAATAATCTGTGCGCCAGTCGCTTCAACTTCTTCAGATTTCATCCCTTTAACAGTGCCATAAGTGCCTACAGGCATAAAGGCTGGTGTTTCTACTGTACCTCGCTCAAACGTTAAACGACCACGACGGGCTTTGCCATCTGTATTGATTAACTCGTATGTCATTCTTTTTTTCATAAATAATATTTCCTACCTACCAGCGAAACAGGCTGATGGTTGCATTCAAAAAAAGCTAAAACGTTATCGCTTCAGCTCAAAGTTTATTTTGTGTGATCTTGTTTAGTAAGGAACATTGCATCACCGTAACTAAAAAAACGATATTGTTCGCTAATGGCCTGTTGATAGGCTTTCATAATATGCTTATAGCCAGCAAAAGCGCTAACAAGCATTAATAAGGTTGATTCAGATAAATGAAAATTAGTTAATAATGCATCAACTAATTGAAACTCATAACCTGGTGTAATAAAAATATCCGTATCGCCATAAAAAGCAGTAAGACTTGTACCTTTTTCTTGCGCTGATTTAGCCGCGCTTTCTAATGAACGAACTGACGTTGTTCCTACCGCAATAATACGCCCGCCATTTGCTTTAGTTTTATTAATTTGTTCAACAACATTATCGGGTACTTCCACATACTCTGCATGCATAATATGGTCAGCAATTTCATCAACTTTTACTGGTTGAAAGGTGCCTGCTCCCACATGCAATGTAACAAAAGCTAATTCAACACCTTTGGCTTTAATTTGTTCTAATAAGGCGTCATCAAAATGTAAACCTGCCGTTGGCGCGGCAACAGCCCCTGGCTTTTCATTATAAACCGTTTGATAACGCTCACGGTCGCTATTTTCATCAGGTCGGTCTATATAGGGGGGTAATGGCATATGGCCAATTTCATCAAGTATTGACAAGACTGACTGTTCGCCAAGAAATTTCAGCTCAAATAAAGCACCATGACGGGCTACCATTGTTGCTTTTGCTTTTCCTTCTAATAACAACTCTGCCCCCACTTTAGGTGATTTACTTGCACGAATATGCGCTAAGACAGTATTTTTATCGATTAAACGCTCAACTAATACCTCAATTTTACCACCACTTGATTTTTGACCAAACATACGTGCTGGTATAACACGGGTATTATTAAATACTAATAAATCTCCCGCATTCAATTGCGCAAGAATATCGGTAAAACCAAGGTTTTCTATCTCACCCGTATTACCGTTAAGCGTCATTAATCGGCTACTAGTTCGCTCAGCCATAGGAAAACGAGCAATGAGCTCTTTAGGTAAATCAAAAGAAAAGTCAGATACACGCATGATTAAAGTTCAGGAAAGCCTTGCTGATAATGAATGGTAAAATAAAACGCGTAATTTTAGAGATCCAAGCCTTTGATAGCAAGTTAAATAAAAACTTTACCTTTAATTAGCTAGCTTAAGACGGTGCTAAATTGATACACAACAACATAATTGTTAATTATAGTGACTATTTAACAATAATTAATTAAAAGAGCCTGTTTAAATTTTTTTTTTCAAGTATGATTTTCTTAAACTTTACTCAATAGTTGCACTGAAGATGAATGAACTTGCCTTGGCTATAGCTAAAACAATTATTAACGGCTTTGACCGTCATATACACCTTTTCATTGAAATAACAAAATCAGCCCAACAACGCTTCCAACAATGTCAATGGGCGGAAGTTCAAAAAGCAGCAAAGGCAAGAACCACTTTTTACGAACAACGTGTACAAGAGTCATTTAATACAATTAAGCAAGATTTTCATATTGAATCCCTAGATGATGATTTATGGTTACAGGTTAAAAAAGTTTATATCAACTTACTTGCTGATCATAAACAACCCGAACTTGCTGAAACATTTTATAATTCTGTTTTTTGTCACTTATTTGAACGCAAGTATTACCACAATGATTATATTTTTGTAGAAAGTACTGCTCAACGACTTGATGACAGACCAACCCCAATAATCTATACCAGTTATAAGCCAGCTAAAAAAGGCTTAAAATCGACTATTTGTGACATTATGAATGCACATAAAAGTTCAGTGCCGTTTGTTGATCTTAATAGCGATGTAGACATCTTAATCAAGGCTTTTCGCCGCAAGGCTCACAAAACACGCTTTAAAGTAGAAGATTTACAGTTTGATATTTTAAATTTCACTTTTTACCGAAACAAAGGGGCTTATTTAATTGGCAGAGTCTTATCGCCTGCTGGCATAACACCTTTTATTGTATCGGTATTAAATAATGAAAAAGGGGGCTTATACATAGATGCGCTACTCACAAACAGTGAAGAAATGGCGGTTGTTTTCGGTTTTGCTCGTGCCTACTTTTTTGTTGATTGTATTCATCCTTATGCATTAATTAACTTTTTGCAAAGCTTAATCCCTCATAAAACAACAGCTGATTTATACTCTGCCATCGGGTTTCATAAGCAAGGAAAAACACAATTTTATCGAGATTTTCTAAACCATCTTGATAACAGCGATGATAAATTGGTGTTAGCTCCAGGTATAAAAGGCATGGTTATGTCGGTATTTACGCTACCTTCATACCCCTACGTATTTAAAATAATTAAAGATAAATTTTCGCCCAGTAAAAATATGACACGTGCAGATGTTAAGGCTAAATATCATTTAGTTAAGCTTCATGACAGAGTCGGTCGTATGGCTGATACCATGGAATATTCCGAAGTTGCGTTTCCCAAAGATAGGTTTAACGAAGAATTATTAGAAGAGTTAAATAAAGTTGCCCCTTCTTTGATTCGTTATGAAGATAATCTATTAATAATTGAACATTTGTATATAGAACGTCGAATGGTGCCATTAAATTTATATTTAGCCAAAGCCAGTGACGAAGAAATAGAAGAAGCGATGTTTGGCTATGGCCAAGCGATCAAACAGTTAATTTCTGCCAATATTTTCCCTGGTGACATGCTATTAAAAAACTTCGGTGTTACTCGTCATAACCGTGTTATTTTTTATGATTATGACGAAATCACTTACATGGACGAGGTAAACTTCAGAGTAAAACCTGTGGCTGTAACTGAAGAGCAAATATACGCAGCAGAACCTTGGTATTCTGTAGCGCCTGGCGACATGTTTCCTGAAGAATTAGCCACATTCGCGTTAGCAAACCCTAAATATTTAAAAGCGTTTAAAATTCATCACGAAGATCTATTAACCGCTAGTTACTGGCAGCAATGTCAGAAAAATGTAGCAAACGGCATTTACGAGGATGTTTATCCTTACCCAGATGAATTTAGGTTTTGTGAAATGCGCAAACGAATGAAATAACCTAGTCATATGTGACAGTAGGCTTCCTACTCTGCTTACTGCCACTAGTCATTGTGTTTTGTCTATTAAATAGCCGAACAACTCAGCTATTTATAGTTTTTAACAATTTGTTCTTTACCTTTGGCTACGCATCAGTATAATTCAAATCCGTTGCAGGGGTGTAGTTCCAATTGGTAGAACAGCGGTCTCCAAAACCGATGGTTGGGAGTTCGAGTCTCTCCACCCCTGCCATTTTCTTTCTCGTTTTACTTTTCTTCGTTTTCAAAGTTTACTTCTCTGTTTGCCCTAAATCTGTCATCATACAAATTACATTCTCTTTTTATGTATATTTTTAATGTCAGTTAATCAAAGACAATTCGATCAACTCACTGAAATGGGTATCAGCTTATGGCAAAGTAAAGATAATAACTTTACCGATAATTCATCTAACCAGCTTGCTATAACGAAAGGAGATGATTTTATTGCACAAGACAACTTATCTTTACTGGAGCTAACAAAGCAGAATATTTTTACCGATATATTGCAAGCTATTGGCGTATCCATTGGCGAGATCACCGCCCAAAAAGATCATTTTGATCTGGGATTATTTAATTGGTATTTCAGCGCTAAAAAGCATGACACTCATACAATTCAGTGCGAACATAATCTTTTAATTACTCCACACATCTCGTTAATTAGCCAATCGCCTAAACTAAAAAAGCAATTATGGCTAAATATCAGCAAACATTTACTTTAAATACATGACTAACTGCAAGTTAACCGTCAATCAATAAGCACCTAAAAGCAATTATGAAAAACTCTTTAATATTTACTCGCATTAGCAATGCAGATATCAATATCTTAATGCCAATAGAAAATGCCTGTCACTCTCATCCATGGAATGAAAAAACCTTTTCAAGCTGCATTGGCAACCGTTACTTTGGTGAAAAACTTGTTGAACCTCTAGACGACACAGAAAATGTCATCGGTTTTTATGTGGGTGAATTGGTTATTGATGAAGCCACTTTAATGGATATTTGCGTTGAACCAAGCGCACAAGGTAAAGGGTATGGTAAGCAATTATTAAATCAGTTTATCCAACATGCTAAAAGCAAAGGTGCCTTAAAAATATGGTTAGAAGTGCGAGCTAAAAATATTAGCGCACAAATGATGTATATCAACGCGGGGTTTGTTGAAATAAGCCGACGTACAGGTTATTACCCGAGTAGCAGTGGTTTTGGCTATGAAGATGCTATAGTAATGTCATTAAGTCTTTAGTTATCCCCAAAAAAAGCCTATAAAAAATGCATTTAAAAGAAAAAGTCGCTTAATGCGGCTTTTTTATTTGTGCTACAATGCGCGCAATTTTTTAAACAACAATAATCCATTATTATTTATATCTGGATTTCATTTTGTGTGTACCAAGGCAATATCAATGACAGTCAATACCTTACAGGCAGCAGCGGTAGATATCCGTAGAACCTTTGCCATAATTTCTCACCCTGATGCAGGTAAAACGACCATAACTGAAAAAGTATTATTATTTGGGCAAGCGTTACAAAAGGCCGGCACTGTAAAAGGTAAAAAATCGGGCCAACATGCTAAATCAGACTGGATGGAGATGGAAAAAGACCGTGGTATATCAATTACCACCTCAGTGATGCAGTTTCCTTACAATAATTGTTTAGTAAATTTACTCGACACCCCTGGGCATGAAGATTTCTCTGAAGATACCTATAGAACCTTAACCGCTGTCGATTCTTGTTTGATGGTCATTGATGTGGCTAAAGGTGTTGAAGCACGTACTATAAAATTAATGGAAGTCACCCGTTTACGTGATACTCCGATCATTACCTTTATGAATAAAATGGACCGCGACGTTCGTGATCCAATGGAAGTAATGGATGAAGTTGAAGACGTATTAAAAATTAAGTGTGCGCCAATTACTTGGCCAATAGGCATGGGTAAAGAGTTTAAGGGTGTTTACAACATTTTAACCGATGAAGTGTTTTTATATCAAAGTGGTCAAGGACATACAATTCAAGAAAAGCGTATTATTAAAGGAATTGATAACCCCGACCTTGATAAAGCTATTGGCAGCTATGCGGAAGATTTACGTGAAGAACTTGAGTTAGTTGTTGGGGCATCACATGAATTTGATATAGAAGAATTTTTAAAAGGTGAATTAACACCTGTATTTTTTGGTACTGCACTCGGTAATTTTGGTGTTGACCATATGCTTGATGGCCTTACTAAATGGGCTCCGAAGCCTTTACCTCGTATAACAGATACACGAGAAGTGCTTGCGACAGAAGATAAATTCTCTGGTTTTGTATTTAAAATTCAAGCCAATATGGATCCGAAACATCGTGATCGCATTGCTTTTATGCGTATTTGCTCAGGTAAATATGAAAAAGGCATGAAAATGAAACAAGTACGCTTAGCTAAAGATGTTAAAATTGCTGATGCGGTAACCTTTATGGCAGGTGATCGCGCTAATGTTGAGGAAGCGTTTGCTGGCGACATCATAGGTTTACATAATCACGGTAGCATTCAAATTGGTGACACCTTTACGGCGGGTGAAATGATGAAATTTAGTGGTATTCCTAACTTTGCCCCAGAAATGTTTAGACGTATTCGCCTGCGTGATCCACTAAAAGCGAAGCAATTACAAAAAGGCTTAATTCAATTATCAGAAGAAGGTGCTGTACAAGTATTTAGACCTTTTATCAATAACGACATGATTGTTGGTGCTGTTGGGGTACTACAATTTGAAGTGGTCGTGCAACGTCTGAAAACTGAATACAACGTAGACGCAATTTATGAACCTATCAGCGTTGCTACAGCAAGATGGTGTACCTGTAATGATGAGCGAACTTTAGAGCAATTTAAGAAAAAAGCAGGTGATAACCTTGCTTTAGATGGTGGTGATAATTTGACTTATATTGCGCCAACGATGGTTAATTTATCACTGGCACAAGAACGTCATCCAGATATTGAGTTTCACTCAACTCGTGAACACTAACTTTTGCTTTCTATATAGAATTTTTGCGGCATTGTTTTCGCTTTTTCATTTCGTCACTTAGTAAACTAAGCTCCTTATGAAAAAGCTCGACGGCTTTGCTAAAATCCAATCTAGTTTGCAAAAAAATACTGATTGGAAAAAACACACTAAAAAGATTAAATATTATGAATATTAAACAGATACTTGCAGAAAAAGTCAGTACAGCAATGGTAGCAGCGGGTTTACCTGAAGACACCAACCCTGCCGTTAGTATATCAAGTAGGGCAAATTTTGGTGATTACCAAGCCAATGGCGTGATGGGTGCTGCAAAAAAACTAAAAACTAATCCTCGCGAACTTGCAACCAAAGTTGTTGAACAGTTAGATCTTGATGATATCGCAGACAATATTGAGCTAGCTGGCCCTGGCTTTATCAATATTCATTTGAATCAAGCATGGCTTGCAAAACAATTAGTTTTGGTTGCTCAGGACACCCATGTTGGTGTAACTCAACGTACTACACCACAAACAGTCGTAGTTGATTATTCAGCTCCAAACCTTGCAAAAGAAATGCATGTGGGTCATTTACGTTCAACTATTATTGGTGACGCTGTAGTACGTGCCCTTGAGTTCAGAGGCGATAAAGTTATTCGTCAAAATCATATGGGTGATTGGGGCACGCAATTTGGTATGCTAATCGCTCATTTAAGTGACAAATTAGCCAGCAATGAAGTCGCTGAAACAGCACTAAGCGATTTAGAAAACTTTTACCGTGAAGCAAAAATTCGCTTTGATAACGAGGAAGGTTTTGCTGATAGAGCACGTGCCGATGTTGTAAAACTTCAAAGTGGTGATCAGCAATGCGCTAAGCTATGGCAACAATTTATCGATATTTCAATTAGTCACAGCGAAGAAATTTACGAAAAATTAAATGTATCATTACAGCGTAATGATATTATGGGTGAAAGTGCTTATAACGACGATCTATCTACCGTTATTGACGAACTCATGGCGAAAGAAATTGCCGTAGAAGATCAAGGTGCAAAAGTTGTGTTTATTGATGAAATGGCCAATAAAGACGGTGAGCCATCGGTATTTATTGTGCAAAAATCAGGTGGTGGCTTTTTATATGCAACAACTGATTTATCAGCCTGTCGGTACCGCAGTGGTAAATTAAAAGCAAACCGCATTATTATTTTTACAGATGCCCGCCAAGCACTGCATTTTAAACAAGTCGAAATTGTTGCGCGTAAAGCTGGCTTTTTACCCGAAACAGTTGCCTATGATCATTGCCCGTTTGGCATGATGATGGGAGATGATGGTAAACCATTTAAAACCCGTACTGGTGGAACCATTAAATTAGCTGAATTATTAGACGAAGCTGTGGTTCGCGCCAGCGATTTAATTAAGGAAAAAAATCCAGAGATCTGTGAAAGTGATTTAGCTGAAATTTCTGAAAAAGTAGGAATTGGCGCAGTCAAATTTGCCGATTTATCCAAAAATCGTACTAGCGATTATATTTTCAATTGGAAAACAATGCTTAGTTTTGAGGGCGCAACAGCACCTTATTTACAATATGCCTATTCACGTATTCAAAGTATTTTCACTAAAGCAGAATATACTAAGGCAGAAGTTAGCCAATTCAGTTCTCATATTAAAATTATTGAACCACAAGAAAAAGCACTCGCATTAAAAATACTGCAACTTGAAGATGTTATAGACGCAGTAATAAGCGAATGTATGCCTAATTTGTTATGTAATTATTTATATGAATTAGCCAGCCTTTATATGAGTTTTTATGAAGCCTGCCCTATTCTCAAAGACGACATCGCTATTGAAATAAAAGAATCACGTTTGGCCTTGTGCCAATTGATTTCTGCAACATTAAAGCAAGGTTTAGATATTTTAGGTATTGAAGTCATGGAACGTATGTAAAGAAACTAAGCTCGACTTAGATACATTTACATTTCAATAAAAAACCGACATTTTTGTCGGTTTCTTTTATGATTTTCACTAAACTAATCATGCACTATTCATAAATTACACATTAGTTAAGCATTAATTAAACAAAATCTAACTGTAAGTCTGTGCACCCTTTTGCACAGCGAATACCAAGGAGCTTACTATTTGTTGTGCTTTCAGGAGTAAATAAAGAAAGTGGATTTTGACATTGTTGACAAAGAACAATTTGCCCTGCCATCACTTTTTTGATTTTCTGTTTTTGTTTAGCAAAAGATTGCTTACTATTTTTTTCTAGCGCAGAAAATTTTTTAATATCAATCACATTCTTACACCTTTCTTTTAATTTTTATGCAATTCATAAACAATAAAAACCATCAAATTTTCCATTTAAATGCTCACTACTTGTTTCTAACAACGCTTGATATGCGCTAATATTTTCATAGTTTAAAGGCATTTCTGGGTAAGCTGTGATTTCCCACGGGTACTCTTCGTCACCACCAAAAGGAGTAAAAGAAAGCTTTTGATTATTTTCTAACAGTAACTGACCAAATTGCAAGGCCAATGCTTGTGATGGAAATAAAACAGAAAACTCTACTTCTCTTGGTTCATTCAATTCAATACCTGTTTTATATCGTTCCCATAAGAAATCACCAATATTATCATTAGGGTAAAGTGTTAAATCTCGGCTCATAACGCACTCAGTTAAAATTTATCATTAAAGTCACATATTACCTGATAACGCCTGTTACGTAAAAGTGTTAAACTCATGCCATTATTAACTACTTTTATACTATTATGCCTGTTATTTTTGAACATCATGTAAAGTTTAATCAAGCAATAAATGATGACTCTCAATCCGCATTTGCTTTTTTAAGCAATAGCTTAGCAAATACAGTCCATAACCTGAGTAATACTCAGCTGAAACAAGCGATCAATAAAGGGGCATTATGGGTAACAAGAGGCAAAAGTACGCAGAGATTAAGACGTATAAAAAAAGTACTGCAACATAATGATGAATTACACTTTTACTATAACGAAAAAGTACTTTCAAACAATGTATTAGATGCCACGTTAATCAGTGATGAAGTTGAATATAGTGTTTGGTACAAACCCTATGGTATGTTATCTCAAGGTTCAAAATGGAGTGACCATTGTACTATTGCTCGTTTTGCACAACAGCATTTAACGCCAGAACGACCTGTATTTATTGTGCACCGATTAGACCGAGCCGCCACAGGCCTAATCCTCATAGCACACAGCAAAAAAACAGCTAGAGCATTAACGGCAATGTTTGAAAATCGTACACTCAGTGACAATACGCTTAGAAAGCATTACCATATTATTGTGCATGGTGATCATAATAAAAATGAACAACCACAAGTGATTACAAGCGATATTGAAGGTAAACAAGCGCAAAGTACCTTCACTTGTTTAGCCTACAACCAAGCAAAGGATCAATCACTAGTCGAGGTTAAAATTGATAGTGGCAGAAAACATCAAATACGTATTCACGCCGCGCGTATTGGCTTACCCGTTGTCGGCGATAGACTACATGGGATTGCTGATATAAATGAAACAAAAGATTTACAATTATGCGCAGTTAAATTGAATTTCACTTGTCCGCTTTCAGGTGATAACAAAAAATTTGAACTAGCTAGCCAGTTTAAACTTCTGTTATAAAATTGAATGATAGATTTGGCTAAAAGCTTAATTACTTAGCCAAATTCCGTGCGGATATTTTCAATAACTGTTTATCGTGATATTTAACCAGAAAAATAATAGCGCAGATAGCGCCTAGAAGTGCGATAGCCATATCAGACTGTGTATCCCAAACATAGCCTTGAGTACCTAAAAATGCCTCGGCATCTTCTCCTGAATAAATAGCAACCCACCACTCAATCAACTCATAAAAAGCACTAAATGCTAAACAAATAGATATCACGAACACATTTAACCAAGCTTTACCATTGACAACATTTTTTCGTATGAGTACTTCACGCGCAATAATAGCGGGCACTAGACCTTGCGCAAAGTGCCCCACTTTATCGTAATTATTTCGTTCAAGATTAAATAGCTCTTTAATTGTGTCAAATAATGGTACTTCAGCGTAGGTATAATGCCCACCAACCATAAGCACAACGCAATGAAACAGAATTAAAGAGTAAAGCAAAGGCGTTAATCTGAATGAATGATAAGTTACTAATAAAATTACCGCCCCAATCAACGCTGGCAGTACCTCTAAAAACCACGTAAAAATATCTTTAGGGGCAATACCTGACCAAATCAGCACAGCTAAATAAATGGCAACCCATATAAATTTTAAAATAATTTTTACCTTAACTAATCAACCAAATACACAGTAATATAAAATTAATGTTGAACGAAAAAACTCACTAAAACGTAAACTAAATACAGTACTTGAATATGCTATCTTCAAGTACTGATAATGAGTCCCCAACTATCTCACTTGGATCTAACTCACTAAGTAATTCAAAACCTTGTTGTCGCTGCTCTTTTGTTAGCGCCAAATAAGGTAGACGGAAATTAGCTGGCACAGCTCCTGTCATCATTAATGCCGTATTAATAGCAATAGGGTTAGGCTCACAAAAAAGCCAACTTATTACCCTTTGCAAGCGTGTATTCAATGCGACATTTTCGTTATCCATAAGCTCACGCATTAAACGCGGAATAAGATTAGACGTAACTGAAATAACACCGTGTGAACCATATTTATGACGTGCATCATGGCTTTCATCATCGTTACCAGACCAACAAGCAATACCCTGTTTTTCATAATGCGCAATGCGTTCATTACCCCCACACTCTTTCACGCCAATAAAGTTTTTATGCTTGGCTAGTTTTTCAATAATGTCTGGTGTAAGATCTTGTCCAGTGCGACTTGCTACATTGTAAATAAAGGCGGGGCCGATATCCAAGGTATGGTTGAAATGTTCAATCACACCTGCTATTGAAGTACGTCCATAATAAGGATTAATTTGTAGCGTAGCATCCATACCTGCGGCAAAACCATTTTTCGTTGCTTTAATTGCCTCGCTGGTATTATTACTACCAGTGTTACCTATGATAAGTAATTCTTCACCAAATTTGTGCACGCTATGCGCAATTAATATCAAGTGTTCTTCCCAACTTAATAAATGTCCTTCGCCAGTTGTTCCACCAACAATAATAGCGTCAACACCAGCATCAATTTGTTTTTTTACAAGTATATCGTATGTATCTAAGTCAACCTCACCTTTACTGGTGTAAGGTGTTTTTATGGCGGTTATTAAACTTGCTGCTTTTAACTTATTCATTATTTTCCTAATTTTTCATAAACTAGCAATGACCCACATTGTCAGTAATTTTACGCATGATAAAGATTTCATTAGTGGTGACATGTTGATATTCGAAAACATGGTGATTTAACTGTAAAACTTTATAGGCGTGGTAATTATTACTATTATTAAGATCAGCTGCATAAAGTTGTTCATCCACAATCTCATCTTTTGTGATCGTAAAATGGATATCACCTACTAAGCCCCAATCACCTAACTCTGTTACTTGCTCAATAACCTTGTCAGCTTCACTAACATTCATTTGCATAGTTATAAAGGTAAACTCATAACTACCATCAGCACTTAATAAAGCATATTCAATGACTTTTCTATTTGTTCCAATATTTTCTTCACGAAACCACCGGCCAAAGAGTAACTCTCTTTCGTATTTTATTTTGCTCATTAAAAATTACAGATTAAAAATCATATATTAAAACTATCAAAACTATTAAAACATAGTTTACTAAAAAGAATAGAAAAAAAACTAGCTAATTAGTGTAGATAAGCGCGATAACATTATTTTAATGGTAATCTAGGCTAAAGCCAATTCAAATAATGTATATATTCTTCATAAAATTGGTTAATAATGGTAAATATATTTACATGATAGAACGATTTAACGATAACACTGATGAAAAGTAGTTAAATTAACGTAGATAAAACATTTAACGATCAAATAATAGATAATGAGATAAACAAAATGAACAAACCCAATGTGCAATTGTTATTAACGGGTAATGAATTAATGACAGGTGATATTGTTGATAGTAACTCGGCGATGATCGCACAACAATTGAAAGAATTAGGATTAGAAATATCTCGCAAGGTAACAATTCCTGATGATATAAACTTATTAGTACAAGAAATAAACTCGTTGGCTGCACATGCTGATATCCTAATTATAAATGGCGGTTTAGGGCCAACAATAGATGACTTGACCGCCCAAGCATTAGCTAAAGCGACTAATGTTGACCTAGTAGAACACCCAGAAGCATTAGCACACCTTATTACTTGGTGTGAGAAACGTGGCGTACAATTAAATGGTCCAAACTTAAAGCAAGCACTTCTTCCTCAACATTGCAGCATCATTGCAAACAACCAAGGCAGTGCTGTTGGTTTCAAAGTTAAGCATTCAAACTGTAATATATACTGTACTCCTGGCGTACCACGAGAATTACAAACTATGTTGTCGGAACAAATTGCACCAGATATCGCATCAACACTGCCGGGTGAACTCATTTCTGATGTAACACGCTTGCAAGTTTTTGGTTTAGGTGAATCTACCCTACAAAAGCTACTTAATGACCAATTACCTGATTGGCCTACCAACATTGACCTAGGTTTTCGTGCAGGAATGCCCCTATTAGAAATAAAACTAACCACGACGACTCAAGAAGCTCACCAGCATAAACACCTATGGCAAGAAAAGCTAATAACCCTGCTAGGTGACCATGTGATAGCTCAAATACAAGGCGAACCTTTATCGTTAGCACATCATGTTATTTCAACACTCGCAAGTAAGAACCTAAAAATAACAACAGCAGAATCATGCACAGGTGGGTTAATTGCGAGTATGATAACCCAAGTAGGTGGTGCTTCTGCATGTTTTGAAGCAGGCTTTGTTACCTACAGTAACCAAATGAAAACAGCATTATTGGGGGTACCTGAACAATTACTCAACCAATTTGGTGCAGTTAGCCAAGAAGTGGCAATAGCAATGGCACAAGGCGCCTTAAAAAATTCCTCTGCAAACTTAGCGATTGCGGTAACAGGCATAGCAGGTCCAGATGGTGGTAGTGATGAAAAGCCTGTTGGTACTGTATGGATAGCTTGGGGAAGTAAAAAAAACTTAAAATCAATTTGTTTATTAATGCCGTTACCTAGACTTTATTTCCAAAAATATGTCGCGAGTATTGGTTTAGATTTAATACGAAGAGAATTAATAAATAGCCAAGAAATTCCTAATTACATTATTGAGCGTCAACAAAAATGGAAATCAACAGAGTATTTTTAATAACACATTGCTAAGTATAGAAAAAATTTATATATTTAAACAAACAAATAATTATTATATTGTGCTAAAGCTATTATAGAAAAATACGAAGCAAAAGCACCACTTTCATCTATCGGAGTCTACTTTGGCTGAAAAAAATTTTATTACTAGTGGTCGTAACACTATTATTCACAAAATAAAAAAGTTTGATTTATTAATTATCAATGGTGACGACAATCCAATTGTTGTGGTTAGCCACCGGGGGATTGGAATATACAAAGGCGCTATTCCAGAAAAACGTTCTCTTGCAAAAAAAGCTTATCAAGATATTGTCAATGTTGAATCAAGCGAAGTATTTAGTGAAGAGAAAACACTATTATTCATACAAGCGCTTGACGGAAGAGAATATAAAATTGATTACAGTAAAATTAACACGAATAGTTTTATTAAAATACACCAAGATAACTATATTTAATTCGACTATGCTAATTTAATAACAAATGCAGTTCTCAAAGCCATCAATGTAATTTGTTGAATATAATAATAATAATGATGTCGGAGTAAACCTTTATGAGTCAGCTCAGTTTAATTGTTAATGCCAAAGATAATATTGATTTGCATATAACGCCAATCAAAGGTGGCAATGAGGTTACCGAAGCAACTATTAATGAATTAATAGAGAAATCAGATTATTCTAAATTAAGAATCGTTTCTACAAATATAAAAAATGCCATTGCTGAATTACATGATGTACTAAAACCATTACAGAATGATCAAATCGGTCGAGAAATATCGTATCAAGTATTAGAGCGGGTTGATGCAACTATTTCAGTATCAATTAATGACGATGAAATGGGAGCAACAGCTGAAATAACCACTGCTCAAGGTGGAAAGCATTTATCTGCCAAAGCAATCTTAGAAGCAGCACAAGCAGCGGGGGTTAAAAAAGGTTTTAGTAAAGAAGAGCTTGTTAAACTTGCACAGTTAGCGGCAAAGGGGGAGCCCCAAAGTCAAATTACATTACAAATTGCTAGTGGAAAACTCCCTGTTAATGGTAAAGATGCCGTAGTAAAGCCATTAGTAGAAAGTGCTCAATCACGTATCTTGCGCCCTAAAAAAAGGGAAGACGGTAGTGTTGATATGCGTGATTTAGGTGACATAGTTTGCGTAAGAGTTGGTGAAGCAATCGCAAAAAAAATTCCATCAACGGCAGGTAAACAAGGCTATACAGTTACCGCCACTCCCTTATTACCTGAACCGGGCATTGACGTCCCCTTAGTTTCAGGTGATGGAACAGCGATAAGTTCTAAAAATAAAAATGTTTTAGTATCCCGAAAAGTTGGTTTACCTAAAATAATACCTAACGGTATGGAAGTTGACGAAGTATACAAGGTTAAAAATGTTAGTGTTGCCTCTGGTAATATCAATTTTACTGGGAGTGTTATTATTGATGGAGATGTGAACGAAGGAATGAAAGTAATAGCTACTGGTGATATTACTATTGGCGGCTTTGTTGAGTCAGCAATGATTGAAGCAGGAGGAGATGTTACTATCTCTGGTGGTATTATTGGTCGAAAGCATGATATTGAAAAAACCAAAATAACAGATGTAAACATGAGTGTTAGTGTTAACGTAAAAGGTAATTTATATGCTAAATATTGTCAATATGCTCAAATCAGTTGTGGTAAAGATATTCGCATTGAGAATCAATTACTTCATAGTCAAATCAAAGTAAATGGTTGTTTAAAAGTGGGGACAGAAGACAAGTCAAACGGCACTCTTATTGGTGGTTTTATTAGGGCAGGAAAATTTGTTACCGCCGGTATGGTTGGTGCTACGGCTGGTAGTAATACTATTATTAGTTTTGATCATGAGTTAGTAAAACTCAAAGAACAACTACAAGATATTGAATCACGCTTAAATTTTGATAATGACAAAACAAACGAATTAAAAACCGCTTCTGATAAATTAAAGAAATTGCCAAAAAACCAACAAGTCTCTGAGATGCTAACAAAGGTTATTTCAACCTATCAGTTTCATGCAAACCGTATGGGTGAAATTTTATTTGAAAAAGAAAGAAATGAAAAGGCCACCCAAGATTACATGGAAAGTGTATACATAGAGGCAACAGAAAAGTTATACCATGGTGTTCAGATGATAGTTGGGGATTATAACGACAGGTCAAGGAGAGAATATGGCCCAAGTAGATTGATTTACAAAGACAGAAAAATTCATATAGAGCCCATTGTTAATACTTAGATTACTATGGCTAAAATACTTTTATCACTGCTACTTATCTGCTTATCCATATTTAGTGCTCAAGCTAAACAATGCTCAGTCAATTTCAATTATGGCGTTATTATTGATCCTCATCATATTCGAATAACGGATCATGGCAAGACAGTGGTACAAATTAACGGTCAATCTCAACTATTTGTTGAAGGTAGAGAAATTGATTTAATAGATGAGCAACAACAACTTATCAAAAAATTCTCCTTTGGAATACGTGAACAAGTACCTGAAATAGTCTCTATTGCAATTGAAGGTGTAGACATAGGCTTAAAAGCTGTTAATAAAGCAATTACTAGCCTAACAGGTGAGAACAGTGCCTCTCAGCAAAAAATTCAAACTAAATTTGATGAACTAAAATGGCGCATTAGAACTCGTTTTAATCAAAGTGCAAATAATTATTATATTGCACCACAAGACTTTGCTGATTTTGATGATATTTTCACTGGTGAGTTTGAACAAGAAATTGAAGAAATCATCTCTGATTCCATCGGCACTATATTATTAGCCGTTGGTGAAGCCATGATAAACAATAATTCAGAAAGTCGCAGTAGCGAACGGCGACTGTCAACTATGGATAACCGCATGGAAATTATAGGCAAAGACCTAGAATTAGAAATAAGTGCAAGCGCCAATGCATTAGAAGGGAAAGCTGAAAATTTTTGTCTCAAGCTCACTGAATTAGATGAAATTGAAAACGAAATACACCGCTCTATTAGACCTCTCAAACCATTCAACCTAATAGAAACAACTAAATAAGGTTGCGGGTTGCAAAAATATTTCTAACATTAATACAACCCGAGGTTTATTACCTATATAATTACTACCTAAATTTACATATTAGGGTAGTTTGGCCCACCTGTTCCCTCTGGTGTAATCCACGTTATATTTTGACTTGGATCTTTAATATCACACGTCTTACAATGAATGCAGTTTTGAGCATTGATAACAAACTTATCACCCTCTTCCGTTTTTTCAACTTCATAAACACCTGCAGGACAATAACGCTGAGCAGGTTCATTGTATTTAACTAAATTAACACTAATTGGAATACTGCTATCAGCTAACTTCAAATGACAAGGTTGCTCTTCTTCATGGTTTGTATTTGATAAAAATACCGAAGAAAGTTTGTCAAAGCTAAGTTTATTATCTGGTTTAGGGTATTTAATCACCGCAACTTCAGAAGCAAGCTTAAGTTGGTCGTAATCCAACGTGTCATCTTTAAAGTTGAACGGTAATTTACCACCAAAAAAGTTTTGATCAATCATATTATAAACCCCACCTAACATGGTGCCAAACTTATGCATAGCTGGCCCAAAATTACGTGTGCTATATAACTCTTCATATAACCATGAATTTTTATATTTCTCTGTATATGACGTTAAGTCCTTCTTACCTTCTTCACTAACCCCATCGCTAGTAATCAGTGCTTCAATAATAGCCTCAGCTGCTAACATGCCAGACTTCATGGCTGTATGATTGCCTTTGATTTTAGCAAAGTTGATCGTTCCTGCATCGCAACCAATTAATAAAGCACCTGGCATTGTCATTTTAGGTAACGAATTAAAACCACCTTTAGCCATAGCTCGCGCACCATAAGACACACGCTTCCCCCCTTCAAGGTACTGGCTTATTTTAGGATGATGCTTATAACGTTGAAATTCGTCAAACGGGCTTAAATGCGGATTGCTATAATTTAAATCAACAATTAACCCAACAAATACTTGATTGTTTTCTGCGTGATATAAATAACCACCGCCTGTCGTATCTTTTTCTAATGGCCAACCCGCTGTATGAACAACTAAACCTTCTTGATGCTTATCTGGGGCAATATCCCAGATTTCTTTAAAGCCAAGGCCATAATGTTGTGGTGACGCCTCTGCATCTAAACTAAATTTTGAAATTAACTCTTTACCTAAATGACCACGACAGCCCTCAGCAAAAACGGTGTATTTAGCACGAAGTTCCATACCTGGCATAAATGAATCTTTTTCATTGCCTTCAGCATCTAACCCCATATCACCTGTAATAACACCACCCACACTACCGTCATCATTATAAATAATACTTTGTGCTGGAAAACCAGGAAATATTTCAACACCTAATTGTTCTGCTTGCTCCGCAAGCCAACGGCAAACATTCCCCATACTAGCAATATAGTTACCGTGATTATGCATAGTTTTGGGAACAGTAAATCCTGGTACTTTAATACCATTAGTTTCACTATTAAATAGATAGATATCATCACCAGTAACGGATGTTTTTAAAGGCGCACCTTTTTCCTTCCAATCGGGAAATAATTCATTTAAAGCTCTAGGTTCAAACACAGCACCAGAAAGAATGTGAGCGCCAACTTCAGAGCCTTTTTCAACTACACACACCATAAGTTCTTGTTGTTTTTCTTGCGCTAACTGCATTAAACGACATGCTGTAGATAAACCAGCAGGGCCTGCACCAACAATTACTACGTCAAATTCCATCGATTCACGTTCCATGGTATCTCCCAATATTATTTGTATTATTTATTATAAAAATTCAAACAGGTGTTTGATATTCAAACAGGTGTTTGATAGTATCTCATTAGTGGTTTCCAAGCAAGATGATATTTCCTTTTAAGAATCTATAAAATATCGTCTTAGCGTAGTTAAATTAACAATTTATACTATGCTGTATTGATTACCTGTTTAAAACAAAACTGTAATTACTTGTGAAAGTACCGATATTGTAACTTACTTTAAAAGTTTTCACCAAGATTACGTTGACGTTTACGTAAAGCAATAGTAATCTTTTGTGTAATAACCAATTTTAATATAGTTTAGTTTTATACTAAATTAGTGTTTTACTAAATAAACAACCCTAGAGGCAACGATGAAAGTATTAGTTCCTATAAAACGTGTTATTGACTATAACGTCAAAGTTCGCGTAAAACCCGATAATTCAAATGTGGATCTTGCTAACGTAAAAATGGCAATTAACCCTTTTTGTGAAATCGCTGTAGAAGAAGCTGTTCGTCTTAAAGAAGCAGGTACTGCAACAGAAATTATTGCTGTGTCGATTGGTGATAAATCTTGTCAAGAACAGCTACGTACTGCACTTGCTTTAGGTGCAGACCGCGCTATTCAAATTGAAACCAGTGAAACTTTAGATTCATTAAATATCGCTAAACTTTTACAAAAAATTGTTGAAGAAGAACAACCACAACTCATTATTTTGGGTAAGCAAGCGATTGATAGTGACAATAACCAAACAGGACAAATGTTAGGTGCGCTCACGGGCATGCCTCAAGGAACCTTTGCCTCGGAAGTAAAAGTTGAAGCTGATAAAGTCAATGTAACACGTGAAATTGATGGTGGTTTACAAACATTATCGCTTAACTTACCAGCCATTATAACAACTGATTTACGATTAAATGAACCTCGTTATGCTTCTTTACCAAACATAATGAAAGCAAAACGTAAACCATTAGATGTTAAAAATGCAGCTGATTTCGGCATTGATCTAGCGCCACGCACTAAGTTACTAAAAGTAACTCCACCAGCTGAGCGTCAAGCAGGTATTGTTGTAGAAACAATTGATGAATTAGTAGAAAAATTGAAAAATGAAGCCAAGGTGATCTCATGAGTATTTTAGTATTTGCAGAACACGACAACAGCACATTAAAAGCTGAAACACTTAAAACAGTTGCCGCTGCTCAAGCTATTGGCTCTGATATTACTTTACTCGTTGCTGGATATAACTGTCAAAATGTTGTTGATGCCGCTGCTAAAGTCAATGGTGTAAGTAAAGTTTTGGTTGCAGACAATGCTGTTTATGAACATCAATTAGCAGAAAACATCTGCTTATTAGTTGTTGAAGTAGCCGCAGAATATGAACATATTATTGCAACAGCACTTACAACAGGCAAAAACTTTATGCCTCGCGTAGCAGCACTTCTGGATGTAACTCAGATTTCAGATATCATTGGCGTAGAAAGTAGTGATACTTTTATTCGTCCAATTTATGCAGGTAATGCAATCGCCACTGTGCAAAGTTTAGATAGTAAAAAAGTAATTACAGTACGTTCAACAGGTTTCGATGCCGTTGCAACTGACGGTAATGCTGAAGTAGTTAAGCTAGACTTAGTCACTGATGCAGGAAATTCTAGCCATGTAAGTGATGAATTAACTGAATCAGAACGCCCTGATTTAGGCGCTGCTAGTGTTGTTATCTCTGGTGGTCGAGGTATGCAAAATGGCGATAACTTTAAATTACTTGAAGGTATTGCAGACAAACTAGGCGCAGCTATCGGAGCTTCTCGTGCAGCTGTTGACGCTGGTTTTGTGCCTAATGATATGCAAGTTGGCCAAACAGGTAAAATTGTTGCTCCAGACCTATACATTGCTGTTGGGATTAGTGGTGCAATTCAACATTTAGCAGGTATGAAAGACTCAAAAATTATTGTTGCTATCAACAAAGATCCTGAAGCACCTATTTTCCAAGTTGCAGATTATGGTATTGTTGCAGATTTATTTGATGCTCTACCTGAACTTGAAAGTAAGTTGTAATAGCTATTTACCGAAATAGTAAAAAGTAAGTCAACCTACGGGTTGCATTTTAGCTATAATAAAGCCACTCTTGTAGTGGCTTTTTTCATTTTAAATTTCTCGTCATAAGTAAAAAGCGTTATTATAATAAGCTTAAAAAATTATAAGGTACTCATTTCAATGAAAGAAAAGCTATCTAGCCTAGCAGATTTAGCTGCCGCTTTTGGTAAATCGCCAGTACAAAATAAAAAAGATAAAGTAGATACGGATCAATCATTAGTCTACTCCACCAATACTGGTCGTATAAAGCCTACAAAACAAATATCTAACGTAATTGCAAGTGATGGCTTTGCCCATGTTCGCAGAGAAACTAAAGGCCGAAAAGGAAAAGGGGTAGTTGTAATTAGTGGTTTAGGATTAAAAACAGAAGCATTAAAGATCTTGGCTAAAAAACTGAAAAAAACCTGTGGTACTGGCGGAAGCGTAGTTAACGAAACGATTGAAATTCAAGGTAACAAACGAGAAATAATCAAACAACTTTTGGAAGATGAAGGGTTCAAAGTTAAATTTATTGGTGGCTAAGCACCAGCAAATTATGCATTTTCTATTTCCATACAAATAATGTAGAGTCTAGATTTTTTCCTTTATTTTATATAATTATACCAATTGCATTAGTGCAATTGGTATAACATATCCCCTCTCAAAATCCATCCTAACGTTTTTCAAATTTCGTCGCGGCACTACACTTGGCACCTATTTTTGCAAATCCTAAAATCTTAGAAAGCAAAAAGCCCGACTCTTTCGAATCGGGCTTCTCTTAATAGAAGTTTAGCAATGTCCTACTCTCACATAAAGAGAAGAACCCCCACACGCTTTCCACCCTCTTCACTACGCGTTTCACTTCTGGGCGCCGCGGCAGTATTATACCATTTTGATTAAATTTGTGATCTAATTGATTTTATTTTTCATACCTAATATCACAACTTATGAGTCCCTTTGATC
>NZ_JBHFOM010000042.1:0-43076 GCF_053543955.1 Colwellia sp. E150_009 | reverse complement strand
CGTTGTTATATAAATTGGGAAATTATCAGTTTTAGTGTCCCTATCGTCGAGAGGCCTAGGACACCGCCCTTTCACGGCGGTAACAGGGGTTCGAATCCCCTTAGGGATGCCACTTTCATTTAGAAAGTGCATATAAAAAGTGAAACAGTCTCTTATACTGATATTTATTTTTAATAAATGATAAATAAGAATTTAGAGTTTGAGCTTTTGTTTTTTATATCTAATAAGATACAATTAGCTGAATCATCAGAGTAATCTGGTAGATAGTTTGTATTAACTTAGTGTTAAGTTAATTCAGTGTCCCTATCGTCTAGAGGCCTAGGACACCGCCCTTTCACGGCGGTAACAGGGGTTCGAATCCCCTTAGGGATGCCACTTTCTTTTCTTAAAAGACAGTGTACATAAAGTGAAAAATAGAAAGCCCACGCAATAGTAATGTATTGCGTGGGCTTTTTTGTGCCTTCAAAACAGCAATAAAACCAAATTGTCGACAATAATACTTAAGTCTACTTGCAATTTAATAAAAACACGTTATTATTCTTGTGTAAAATAAAATATGTCGACAATTAAAGGCTGGCAGTAATCAAAATAATTACAATATCATAAGCAAGGTTTTACCACTATGTACTTAATAAATCCTACTCAGCCTGAAGCTGTAACTACCGCTGATAAAGTTTTTGAACAAATACAATACGCTATTGTTGAAGGCAATATTCCTGCGGGGAGCAAAATCAGTGAGCCTGAATTAGCTAAACGGTATCAAATTAGTCGTTCTACTCTGCGCGAAGCGTTAAATCGTTTAGAGAAGTGTCATTTAATTGAGCGTAAAGCCAATGTTGGTTCAAGGGTTGTTGATTGTACAATTGAAGGTTTACTTGAACTTTATATTACTCGAGAAGCACTTGAAGGTATGGCATGTCGTCAAGCAGCATTAAATATGACTGATGTTGAAATTGATAATATGAAAGCTATGCTTAAACTTCATAGCCAAACACAAGAGTTAAAAGATGGCGTTGCTTACTATCAAGAAGAGGGTGATCTTGATTTTCATTATAAAGTTATTTTAGGCAGCCATAATAAACAGTTAATTAATTTGATCTGTGGTCAGCTATATCACTTAGTGCGTATGTACCGTTGTCAATTTGGTATGAATAGCCCTAGAGCTAGTCGTGCGTTTAATGAGCACTCTCAAATTATTCAGGCCATTAGTGATAGAGATGGTGAATTGGCTGAATTATTAATGCGTCGTCATATTGCCGCATCAAGGAAAAATATAGAAAACAAAATTTCACAACTAGAATTATCAGAACTTAACGAAAATAAGTAGAGGAAATATTATGTCTAAAGATTCATCAGTGTCTAAGCCAATGTCTGCAGGTGCTAAATTTCGCCAAGCATTAACGAATAATAAACCACTGCAAGTTGTTGGTACTATCAACGCATATTGCGCAATGATGGCTGAAAAATTAGGTCACCAAGCTATTTATTTATCGGGTGGTGGTGTTGCCAATGCTTCATATGGTCTACCTGACTTAGGTATGACGTCATTAAATGATGTGGTTGCCGATGTAGCACGTATTACAGCAGCATCTTCATTGCCTTTATTAGTTGATATTGATACAGGTTGGGGCGGTGCTTTCAATATTGCTAAAACAATACGCGATATGGAAAAAGCAGGCGCAGCTGCTGTTCATATAGAAGATCAAGTAGCACAAAAACGTTGTGGACATCGCCCAAATAAAGAAATTGTTTCAACTGAAGAAATGGTTGATCGTATTCGAGCTGCCGTAGATGCACGTATAGACCCTGATTTTTTTATTATGGCGCGTACTGATGCTTTTGCTCAAGAAGGCTTAGAATCAGCCCTTGAACGTGCTAAAGCGTATGTTGCCGCAGGAGCTGATGGTATTTTCGCTGAAGCTATTCAAACAGAAGAGCATTACCGTGCCTTTACACAGACATTAGATGTGCCTGTTTTAGCAAATATTACTGAGTTTGGGCAAACTGAATTATGGAATAAAGAACAGTTAGGTGAGTGGGGCTGTGCAATGGTGCTTTACCCATTGTCTGCCTTTAGAGCAATGAACAAAGCAGCAGAGTCTGTATACAGAACATTATTAACTGATGGCGATCAAAAAGCAGAAATCGATAATATGCAAACACGTATGGATTTATACGATTATCTTGGTTATCACGATTATGAACAAAAATTAGATTCATTGTTTGCTGAAGGAAAAAATAAGTAAATTTATTGTTATTTAGCTCAATTTAATAATGAAAAAGTGCTTAATGATAGGCATCAACTTAGTGCTCTTTTATGAACGAGAGCAAACTAATGCTAAGTTAAAATCAATTGTAAATAAAAGTTTGAACTTTGAACAATATTATACATATAAAGAATGAGGAGAGAATAATGACTGATAAAGCTATTGATAAGAAACTAAGTGGCGCAGGATTGCGTGGTCAAAGTGCAGGTGAAACATCACTATGTACGGTTGGTAAATCTGGTAGTGGTTTAACCTATTGTGGTTATGATGTGGCTGATTTGGCAGAAAATGCAACCTTTGAAGAAGTCGCTTATTTACTTTTTAACGGTGAATTACCAACGTCAAGTGAGTTAGCTGAGTATAAAGCTGAATTGCTTGCTATGCGTGATATTCCACAAGCACTAAAAGAAGTATTGAAACTTATCCCCAAAGAAGCACATCCTATGGATGTTATGCGTACAGGTTGTTCATTCTTAGGTAATGTTGAGCCAGAAACTGATTTTTCACAACAAAATAAAGCGGCAAACCGTTTGTTGGCAGCTTTCCCTGCGATTATGTGTTTTTGGTATAAATATTCACATGAGGACGTTGAAATAGATTGTATGAGTGATGAAAGCTCATTAGGTGGTCATTTCTTGCGTTTATTGAATGACGAAAGTCCTTCAGCACAACATGAACGTGTTATGGATGTATCTTTGATCTTATATGCTGAGCACGAATTTAATGCATCTACCTTTACAGCACGTGTTTGTGCTTCAACGTTATCTGATATGTTCTCATGTATTACTGGTGCTATTGGTACATTGCGTGGTCCTCTTCATGGTGGTGCGAATGAAGCTGCTATGGATATGATTGAAAAATTTAAGTCGCCTGAAGATGCTAAAGTTCAAATGGCAGGCATGTTAGAACGTAAAGAAAAAATTATGGGCTTTGGTCATGCAATATATCGTACCTCTGATCCACGTAACGTTATCATCAAGGCATGGTCTGAAAAACTAGCTGAAGAAAATGGTGATACTTCACTTTATGATATCTCTGTTGCTTGTGAAGAGTTTATGTGGGATACCAAAAAATTATTCTGTAATGCCGACTTTTTCCATGCGTCTACATACAACTATATGGGTATACCAACTAAGTTATTTACCCCTATTTTTGTTTGCTCACGTTTAACTGGTTGGGCTGCGCATGTTATGGAACAACGCGCTAATAACCGTATTATTCGTCCGTCAGCAGACTATGTAGGTGCAGAGCCTCGTACTGTTACACCAATAGCACAAAGATAAATCTAGTCCAGAGTTTCGAGCATCAAGTTGCGAAGTTTAGCTTGATGCTTGTCTCTCGTATCTTACTCACTCTTTTATTTAGAGATGACATTATGAATTACAATTATCGAAAACCATTGCCGGGTGCTAATATAGATTATTTTGACACCCGATCAGCAATAGAGGACATAAGCACAGGTGCTTATGCAAAATTACCTTATACTTCGCGCGTGTTAGCAGAACAGTTAGTTCGCCGTTGTGACCCTGAAACATTAACAGACTCATTAAAGCAAATCATTGAAGGCAAACAAGACCTTGATTTTCCTTGGTATCCTGCACGTGTTGTTTGTCACGATATTTTAGGCCAAACAGCACTGGTTGATTTAGCAGGGCTTAGGGATGCAATTGCTGACCAAGGTGGCGATCCTTCAAAAGTAAATCCTGTTGTTCCAACACAGTTAATTGTTGACCATTCATTAGCCGTAGAAGCCCCAGGTTTTGATCCAGACGCTTTCGATAAAAACCGCGCGATAGAAGATCATCGTAATGAACATCGTTTTCATTTTATTGAGTGGACTAAAACAGCCTTTAAAAATGTTGATGTAATACCTGCTGGAAACGGCATTATGCACCAAATTAACTTAGAGAAAATGTCACCTGTTATTCAAGCTCGTGATGGTGTTGCATTTCCTGATACTTGTGTAGGCACAGACAGCCATACGCCGCATATTGATGCACTAGGTGTTATTGCAATAGGTGTAGGTGGTTTAGAAGCCGAAACAGTCATGCTTGGTCGTCCATCGATGATGCGCTTACCAGACATTATTGGCGTTAAATTAACGGGCAAACGTAAACCAGGTATTACTGCTACTGATATGGTTTTAGCAATAACTGAATTTTTACGTAATGAAAAAGTTGTTTCATCCTATCTAGAGTTTTTTGGTGAAGGTACAAAAGAGTTAACCATAGGTGATCGTGCAACGATCTCAAATATGACACCAGAATATGGCGCGTCTGCAGGTATGTTTTATATTGATGAACAAACCATTGATTATTTAAAAATGACAGGCCGTGAGCCAGAACAAGTTGCGTTAGTAGAAAACTATGCAAAACAGACAGGTTTATGGGCTGATGATCTAACTGAAGCTCAGTACCCGCGTGTACTTGAATTTGATTTATCTACAATATGCCGTAATTTAGCGGGCCCTTCTAATCCACATCGTCGTTTAGCGACAGCAGATTTGACCTCAAAGCATATTGCAAAAAATTTAGACAGCTGTAAAGCGCAAGAAGCCAAAGGCGAAATGCCAGACGGTGCAGTAATTATTGCGGCAATTACCTCATGTACTAATACCTCAAACCCTCGTAATGTTGTTGCTGCTGGTTTAATTGCCAAACGCGCTAATGAATTAGGTTTAGTACGCAAGCCATGGGTGAAAACATCCTTTGCTCCAGGGTCTAAAGTTGCCAAACTTTATCTAGAAGATTCAGGCTTGTTACCTGAAATGGAAAAATTAGGTTTTGGTATTGTGGGTTATGCATGTACTACCTGTAACGGAATGTCAGGGGCGTTAGATCCTAAAATTCAACAAGAAATTATTGATCGAGATTTATACGCAACAGCTGTTTTGTCAGGTAACCGTAATTTTGATGGACGTATTCACCCTTATGCCAAACAGGCATTTTTAGCATCACCGCCATTAGTTGTTGCCTATGCTATTGCTGGTACTATACGTTTTGATATTGAAAAAGACATTTTAGGACAAGATCAACAGGGCAATGATATTACCTTGAAAGATATTTGGCCGAGTGATGAAGAAATTGATGCCATTGTAGCAGCAAGCGTTAAACCAGAGCAGTTCAAAAAAGTTTATACGCCAATGTTTGATTTAGGCGCATTTGAGCCTGCAGAAAGCCCATTATATGATTGGGATTTATCGAGTACTTATATTCGTCGTCCACCCTATTGGGAAGGTGCTTTAGCTGGCGAACGTACCATGAAAGGTATGCGACCGTTAGCTGTGCTTGGTGACAACATAACCACGGATCATTTATCTCCGTCTAATGCTATTCAATTGAACTCTGCGGCAGGAGCATACTTAGATAAAATGGGCTTACCCGAAGCTGACTTTAACTCTTATGCAACCCATCGTGGTGATCACTTAACAGCACAACGTGCAACCTTTGCTAACCCGAAATTATTCAATGAAATGTGTAAGGATGATAAGGGTGAAGTAAAACAAGGTTCTTTAGCACGCATTGAGCCTGAAGGTAAAGAGTCACGTATGTGGGAAGCTATTGAAACGTATATGGAACGCAAGCAACCCTTGATTATTATTGCTGGTGCTGACTACGGTCAAGGTTCTTCACGTGATTGGGCCGCAAAAGGGGTTCGTTTAGCAGGTGTTGAAGTGATTGTTGCAGAAGGTTTTGAACGAATTCACCGTACCAATTTAGTTGGCATGGGTGTGTTACCGCTACAATTTGTTAATGGCGAAACTCGCCATACTTACAATATTGACGGTACTGAAACGTATGATGTGACAGGCACAACCGCACCAGGTGCTATTATGACTGTGGTAATGACTCGTAAGAATGGTGAAGTTGTTGAAATTCCTGTCAAATGTCGTTTAGATACAGCTGAAGAAGTTTCTGTTTATGCTGCAGGCGGCGTACTTCAAAAATTTGCGAATGATTTTTTAGAGTCAAACGCTAGTTAAGTTTCGCTAAAATAATCAATTTAAGCGGTACTTAACATTATGTTGGTACCGCTTTTTATTTAACAAAAATAAAGGAGAACGAGATGTCTGACGTTCCTCATGTACACTTACCTCAAGTAAAAGTTCCTGCTACCTATATGCGTGGTGGTACATCTAAAGGTGTATTTTTTAATTTAACAGATTTACCTGAAAGTGCTCAAGTACCGGGTACTGCCCGTGATAATTTATTATTACGTGTTATTGGTAGCCCAGATCCTTATGGCAAACAAACTGATGGAATGGGTGGTGCAACGTCAAGTACGAGTAAAACGGTTATATTAGCTAAATCAGAAAAAAAAGATCACGATGTTGATTATTTGTTTGGCCAAGTTGCCATTGATAAAGCCTTTGTCGATTGGAGTGGAAATTGCGGAAATTTAACGGCTGCGGTTGGCTCATTTGCTATTAGCTCGGGTTTAGTTGATAAAGAACGTATTCCAGAAAATGGTGTTTGTGCCGTTCATATTTGGCAAAAAAATATTTCAAAAACTATTATTGCGCAAGTACCTATTGTTGGTGGGGAAGTGCAAGAAACTGGTGATTTTGAGCTTGATGGCGTAACTTTCCCCGCAGCCGAGGTGCCTGTAGCATTCATAGCCCCTGTTGATCCCAGTGAAGCTATGTTTCCTACTGGCAATGTTGTTGATGATTTGGTTGTTCCTGATGTTGGAACATTTAAAGCAACTATGATCACGGCTGGTATTCCTACTATCTTTTTGAACGCCGATGAGATTGGTTATACAGGGACTGAGCTACAAGAAGCGATTAATAGTGATGACGCTGCGCTAGCACGTTTTGAAACGATTCGAGCTTATGGTGCGCTTAAAATGGGCTTAATTAAAAAATTATCTGAGGCGCAAGGCCGCCAACATACCCCTAAAATTGCCTTTGTATCACCGTCTCAAGGTTACACAACATCAAGTGGTAAAGCCGTGTCTTCAAAAGATATTGACTTACACGTTCGTGCGCTTTCTATGGGGAAATTGCATCATGCCATGATGGGAACAGCAGCAGTTGCCATAGGTACCGCTGCGGCTATTCCTGGAACGCTTGTTAACTTGGCTGCTGGTGGAGGTGACAAGCAAAGCGTTATATTTGGTCACCCTTCAGGTACATTAAAAGTAGGAGCTGAAGCAATTGAGGTAGCAGGGAAGTGGACTGTAAATAAGGTTGTTATGAGTCGAAGTGCCAGAGTTTTGATGGAAGGTTGGGTTAGAATTCCAGCAGACAGTTTCTAGCGCTTTGTTAATACATCCCACTAGTACTTTAGCCTAAATTAGTTAAATAAAGGTTTGCATTCAAGCCTAGTCAGTTTATAAATGAACTTATAATTATTGTATAAGGAATTTTATTTTGACTAGGTTTATTTTGGCGTTAGGTTTATTTTTACTAAATACTACTATTTCATTTTCACTGTGGGCAACAACGTTAACAGTATCTGATAACTTAATTGTCAGTCACATTAATAACAAAATAGTTGATCATGGTTTTCTTAACCACACGACTAAATTTTCACTAAAACCTGGTCAATATGCCTTAGTGATACACTATAAAGATGTTTTTGAAGATCTAAATTTTGCAGAAGATAGAGTAGTAAAATCGAAAGATTTTGTTGTAAAACTCTTAGTTGATCAACAAAAAACACTTAGTTTAAAAACCTCGACTATCAAAAATTTAGCACAATCAGAAGCCTTTTCTAAATCACCCACACTTATTTTAACAGATGAAAATAACCAAGAGTTACCTATTGAGTTGGAAAGCGTAGCTGATTATAAAATTGCAGAACAAGTAGAGTCGGCAATTAGTTCTTATACTAATCAACAAGCTATTAATCATGATAAAAAAGCAATCATTTCTAAAGTTCAGTCTTTAAGCCAAACAACCATTCCTACTACACCACCTACCACAACAAATGATCTGAATAACAAATTGATACAGATTAATGCACTACCCATGTTAAAATACTGGTGGCAAAATGCTTCAGAAGAAGAAAAGAAGCATTTTAAAAAGTTTATAAATACAATGGATTAAATACATAGGAAAAAATATGCTCAAAATTAACACATCACTTATTATAAATGCATTTGCTATTAGCGCATGTTTGATTTTATCTAATAATGTATATGCGGTTACGCAAGAATCAGGAATTGAAGTGACAGGACAAGGCACAATTTTGGTTGAGCCTAATCAGTTTTCTTTAACTTTATCAATAGCTGAAAAAGGTCACTTTACCGATAAAATTAGAGCCATTGTGGATAGTAAAAGTAATCAAGTGATTGATGTTGCAAAAAGCTTAGGTGTTAAAGCCAATAACATTAACTCTGCACGGGTATATTTGCGTATTATTGAAGAAGAATCGAAAATAAATGTTCGCGGATTGGAAGTTAACGAGCCATTAGCGAACAATCAAAAAAGTAAGGTTCATGTGGGTACAAGTACATCTTCCTATGTTGAGCATGTTCTGCCACAGTATTTTGAATTAAGTAGAAATATTACGGTTAACTTTTCTGATATCGACGATTATGATCGATTTTTGAATGCAGTGATAAAAATTGGCGTTACGCATATTTCTCCTCTTGCTATGACTGTAGATGACACAGATAAATATTATCAACAAGCATTATTGTTGGCGATTAATAATGCAAAATTAAAAGCATCAAACATTGCTAATCAAGCAGGACATCAATTAGGTAAGTTGGTCTATCTTAAAGAAGTCAGTAACAATCATTACAGAGCACGATACAACGAGTCAATGATGGTTAAATCGTCTTTTGAACATAGCTCACAAGTTGGTACAAAAGAAATTAGCGCAAGTGTTTTGGTGAATTATTCAATTGAGTAGCGAGAGTGCTCAAACGACTAAATGAGAGTAAATTATAGTTTCATCAATATAAAAGCTTTAATTAAGGTAGCTTTCAGGGTATGTTATGCCTTTTTAAGCTACATTTTAATTGTTGGTATATCTCCTTGGTTAGTAAAACAGCGTTTTATCAAGAATTATTAATGCAAACAAAAGCATTAATACATGATGAAACAGACCCTATCGCCAATATGGCAAATATCTCCGCCTTACTTTTTGACGCGTTAGAACAAGTGAATTGGCTTGGTTTTTATCGAATCATTGAAGAAGAACTTGTTTTAGGACCGTTTCAAGGTAAAGTTGCTTGTATTCGAATTCCCTTAGGGAAAGGGGTCTGTGGAACGGCAGCTCAAACAAAAACAACACAACGTATCGATGATGTTCATCAATTTGACGGACATATTGCTTGCGATGCAGCAACGAATTCTGAAATTGTTATCCCCGTTCAACTTAACGGTGATATAATAGCGGTTTTGGATGTTGATAGCGTTAGTTTTCAACGTTTTGACCAAGAAGATCAAGATGGTTTAGAAGCCATCGTTGCAATGTTCGAGCAAAGCTTGTTATTAGAAAAGTGAAATTAGCGTAATGAAGTATTAACACCATGAAAGAATTTGTAGTAATACATGATTATCTAGTCACAGAAGCCATTGTTGGTGATTGGGATGGTCAGGAAGAACAAGTTGTAGAGAAAATCAATGAGTTTTACCATACGTTCTATGATTTAGCGGAAGAAGATATAGAAACTGAAGTATTAGAGCAGCTATTGGCTTTGATATGGGATACATGGATTGGGCAGGAAGAATTGCCTGATTTAGCATCTGAAGATATTTACGATTGGTGTCGACACGTATTAGAAAACAGAGACCAACACCTACAACCCCAAGATTATTAATTTAAACTATTTAACTGAAACTGTATAAAAGTGTATTTATGGAAACTCAAATTAAACGAATAAGCACCAAAGATGTTATTACCTATTTAGTCGAAAAATTTCCTGCATGTTTTTCGCTAAAAGGACCAGTAAAACCATTGAAAATTGGAATTTTTCAAGATTTAGCTGAAAAACTGAATGATGATGAAACCATTAGCAAAACTCGCTTACGCCAAGCATTAAGACATTATACGAGTAGTTGGCGTTATCTTAAAGCAATTAAGGTAGGCGCTTTTCGTGTAGATATTGATGGTAATACCGTTGCTGAAATAGATGAAGAACAAGCAAATTACGCCAGTAAAACATTAAAAGAAAGCCAAGAAAAATTTGGTAACAATTCTTCACCCAATAAAAAACCGCAAGAAAAAGATGATAAAAAACCATCTAAAACTAGCAAAAACAAAGGGGAGGGGGCAGATAAACGTGACGCTGAAAAGTTTAAATCTGTTAAATCCGTCAAACGTCAATCGGTGAAAAAAGAATTACCACCATTGAAACAAGTAGATTCCGCTACAATAAAAATAGGTAGTAAAGTTAAAGTTCAGTTAGGTAATGCACCTATGAATGCAACTATTACAGAAATTGCTGGTAAAGATGTTAGTGTGCAACTTGATTCTGGCATGACAATTAAAACACAGATGCAAAATATATATTCATAATTTAATATGTTTATGTATTTTTAATCAGTAAAAATAGTACATTATTTGTGGGGGCTTTTATGCCGTTAGTGGTTAAAAGTCGCCTTACAAAGAGAATTAAAGTTTAACAACTTATCTTTTCTAATTGTTAGGCTTGAATGTTTATCATCGTTTGGAGTAGCGTGCATGCAAAAATTTTGTCGTATAGCACTTGCCGTATCATTGTCGGTAAGTTTTTCATTAAGTAGCTATAATGCGTTTGCATTTGATGATACAACCAAAGATACCCCCCTACCTGTACTCAGCCCTGAAAGCCAACATGCAACAGCGAGTAAACGAATTGCAGCAAGCTTTACCCGAGGGCACTATAAAAAAATTAAAATTAATGACGCGTTATCGAAAGAAGTATTTGACCGCTATATAAAACAGCTTGATTATTCACGCAATATTTTTTTAGCCTCAGACATTACAACATTAGAAAAAAACAGTGATGGGTTTGATGATGTATTTGCTCGAGGAAAGTTGTCAGCTGCGTACGATATTTATAATTTAAATATGCAACGACGTTTAGAACGGTACCAGTTTGCCCTTGACTTACTTAATTCACCTGTTATTTCTAATAAAACAGAGGATAAAAATTCACCAGAAACTCCCTTTGATTTTAGTAAAGATGAAGTTTTTGAATACGACCGAGAAGATGCTCCTTGGGCAACTTCAACGGCTGAACTAGATGAATTATGGCGCATTAAGGTTAAATCTGATGTGTTAAATTTACTGTTGGCAGGTAAAGAATGGCCTAAAGCGAAAGAAGTACTGATTAAACGTTATAAATATGCGGTTAAAAGAATTAAGCAAAGCGAGAGCGAAGATGTTTTTCAGCTGGTCATGAATAGCTTTGCTCGTGTAGTTGAGCCTCATACTTCTTATTTATCTCCACGCAATGCAGAACGTTTCCAAATGGAAATGAACTTATCACTTGAAGGTATTGGTGCCGTGCTTCGTGCAGAAGAAGATTACACCGTTATTCAGAGTGTTATTAGCGGTGGTCCTGCTGATATGTCGAAAGGCTTAAAGCCTAAAGATCGCATTGTGGGGGTAGCCCAAGGTGAAAAAGATTTTGAAGATGTTATTGGTTGGCGTTTAGATGACGTTGTCGATAAAATCAAAGGACCTAAAGGTACAACAGTTAGACTACAAGTATTGTCTGGTGAATCAGATGATATTTCTGATATTAAAGAAGTAACTATCGTTCGAGACAAAATAAAATTAGAGAATAAAGCGGCTAAATCTGAAGTGTACTTTGAAGGTATTGGTATTGAAAAATTAGAAAAAGATACCGAAGAAACAGAAAATACAGTTAAAGAAGATACAACTAAGCAAGGCAAAAAATTAGGTATTATTACAATCCCTAGTTTTTATAATAATCTCTCTCGTGACGTTAAAAAAGAAATTGCCAAGCTTAAAGAGCAAGAAGTAGAGGGAATTATTGTCGACCTGCGTGGTAACGGTGGTGGCTCTTTACCAGAAGCAACATTATTAACGGGGTTATTTATTGATAAAGGCCCAGTTGTTCAAATTAGAAACGGTGCAAACCGCGTAGATGTTCATCGAGATAAAGATGGTATTAGTTATTACGATGGCCCGTTAACAGTTATGGTTGATCGTTACAGTGCCTCAGCATCTGAAATTTTTGCTGCTGCAATTCAAGATTACGGTCGTGGAATTATTGTAGGTGAACACACTTTTGGTAAAGGGACTGTGCAACAGCATCGAGGTTTAGGACGTGTTTATGATTTATATGAACACCCATTAGGAAGTATTCAATATACTATTGCTAAGTTTTACCGTATAAATGGCGGTAGCACTCAACATAGAGGTGTTTTACCTGATATAGCTTTTCCTACTGCGGTAGACCCTGAAGATTGGGGGGAAAGTAAAGAAGAGAATGCATTACCTTGGGATCAAATTAATAGAGCTGATTACGCTAAATTGAATAATGTAGAAACAGATGTAACCTACTTAACTTCTTTATATAAAGAACGTATTAAAGAGAATAGCGAGTTTAATTATCTACTTGATGATATTGAAACGTATAAAGCAGAGAAAGATGATAAAGTCATTTCTTTGAATTTAGAAACGCGTAAAGCTGAACGTGAAGAGCGTAAGAGTAAGCGATTAATTCGAACTAATGAACGACTTGCTAAGTTAGGGAAAAAGCAAGTTGAGGATCTTGAAGATTTACCCGATGATTTAGATGAACTTGATCCATTTTTAGATGAAACGGTACGGATTACTTTTGACCTAGTTAGTTTGGGGAAAATAGCTAAAAAGTAAAAGAATATATCAATAAGAAAGCCGCCCTAAGGGCGGCTTTCTTGTATTTTAATATAGGTATTTATATTTAAATAAAATGAATAAATAATCAACTCGATGAGTATGAATTATATAACAACTATTATAAAAGGGTAATTTCATAAAATGTCAAATAAAGCACCAATAAAAAGCAAATCACCAAAAGCTCCTAGTATGCTAGATGCTACTATTCCTCTAGTATCGCTGGTGATAATGCTAACTGCATCGGTAGGTTACTTTTCAGATAACTCTTCTTTTGGACCAAATCAAATAGCACTTTTATTAGCCATGGGTATTGCTATTGTAATTGGCCTGAAAAATGGTTATCAATGGGATGGTATTGAAAAAGCGATGGTTAAGGGGATTTCTCTGTCCTTGGGGGCATTATTAATTTTGTTAACGGTTGGTGCATTAATCGGTACTTGGTTACTGTCTGGAACTGTTCCAACAATGATTTATTATGGCTTACAAATAATAGATCCTAATTGGTTTTATGCAGCATGTTGTATTGTTTGTGGTATTGTTGCCATGAGCATTGGCAGTTCTTGGACAACTGCAGCTACCGTTGGGGTTGCTTTTATTGGGATTTCAAATGGTTTTGAAATGTCTACGGCTGTTACGGCAGGAGCGGTCATTTCTGGTGCTTATTTTGGTGATAAGTTATCACCTCTTTCAGAAACGACAAATCTTGCACCCGCCGTTGCGGGCAGTGAACTGTTTGACCATATACGGTACATGCTATGGACAACAATTCCTTCTATTTCTATTGCTTTACTCTTGTTCTTGATTATTGGTTTTAATCATTCATCACCTAATATAGAAAATACAGACAGTATTGAAGCGCTGACCGCTACCTTAGAAGCTACTTATGATATTTCAGTAATAAATTTAGTACCTTTGTTGATTTTACTCATACTCGCTTTTAAAAAAATGCCCGCTTTTCCCGCTGTTGCAATAGGTGCAATTATTGGTGCTATTTGGTCTGGTATTTTTCAGCAAGAATTAATTCTAACAATGGCGAAAGAAGGGGTTTCTAATACAACGGCCTATATTACCGTTATTTGGACCGCTTTTTTTGATGGCATTGTTGTTAATACTGGTAATCAGGAAATTGATAAATTACTTAGCCGTGGTGGCATGTCAAGTATGCTAAATACTATTTGGTTAGTTATGTGTGCATTAAGTTTTGGTGCAGTATTAGAGCACTTAGGTATGTTAGCTAAGTTTGTTGAATCTATATTAAAAACAGCTAAATCAGTAGGCAGTTTAATTACTAGTACCATTATGACTTGTATAGGCACTAATTTAATTACGGCAGATCAGTACATGGCAATTGTGATGCCTGGTAGAATGTTTAAAGAAGAATATCAGCGTCGTGGCTTGCATCCTACCGTATTAAGTAGAACCCTTGAAGATTCTGGTACCATCACATCGCCGTTAATACCTTGGAATACCTGTGGTGCGTTTATGTTTGGTGCATTAGCATTGACGTCTTATGACTATATATTTTATTGTTTTTTTAATCTAATAAACCCCATAATTGCGGTAATATATGCATATACAGGTTTTAAAATTAAAAAACTGACTAATACTGCATAATAATTAATTTACTACCGACGTTAACAAATGTCTTTATGAATTGAATTATTGTTTTTATCTAAATTTGGATTTTTATGACTCAAACAACTTCACGATTTTTAGCGGATTATACGCCAACATTTTATACAATCCATTCTGTCCAATTGACTGTTGAATTAAACGATACTAGTACTGAAGTTATTAATGAAATGTTAGTATCTCGCCAAGGTGAACATAATGAACCACTTGTTCTCGATGGTGAACAACAAACCTTGCTCTCAGTGTCAATTAATAACAAGGTGCTTTCAACAGAGCAATATACAATATCAGAGAACAACCTAACGTTACTCACAGGTGAAGATAAGTTTACGTTAACCATTGTTACCCAAATCAACCCTGCTGATAATACGTCGCTTGAAGGCTTGTTTAAATCAGGAAATGCTTTTTGTACACAATGTGAAGCAGAAGGGTTTCGCCGTATCAGCTATTATCTTGATAGACCTGACGTAATGGCGGTTTTTACTACAAAAGTGATAGCAGATAAAACTTTATATCCGTATTTACTCTCTAATGGTAACAAAATATCGCAAGGTGATTTAGATAATAACAAACACTTTGTCACTTGGTTTGACCCCTTTCCAAAGCCTTGCTACCTTTTTGCGTTAGTTGCAGGTGATTTTGATTTACTAACAGACACCTTTATAACGTGTTCAAATAAAGAAGTGGCGTTAGAAATATTTGTAGATAAGGGAAATTGCCATAAAGCTGAACATGCCATGGCTTCGCTAAAAAAATCAATGCAATGGGATGAAGAAACCTTTGGCCTAGAATATGATTTAGATATTTACATGATTGTCGCCGTAGATTTTTTCAATATGGGAGCAATGGAAAATAAAGGCTTGAACGTTTTTAACAGTAAATATGTTTTAGCTGATAAAGCCTGTGCGACAGATACTGATTACTTTAATGTTGAAGCAGTTATAGCGCATGAATATTTTCATAATTGGACAGGAAACAGGGTTACTTGCCGAGATTGGTTCCAATTAAGCTTGAAAGAAGGGCTAACAGTTTTTCGCGACCAACAATTTAGTGCTGATATGCATTCGAGTGCTGTAACACGAATTCAAAACGTACGAGTATTACGCTCACAACAATTTGCTGAAGATGCAGGGCCAATGTCACACCCTATTCGCCCTGAAAAAGTCTTGGAAATGAATAATTTTTACACGTTAACGGTATATGAGAAGGGTGCTGAAGTTATCCGAATGTTACATACCTTGCTAGGTAAAGATAACTTTAGAGCAGGAATGGATCTTTATTTTAAACGATTCGATGGTATGGCTGTTACCTGTGATGACTTTATTAATGCAATGAGTGACGCGTCAGGTAAAAATTTAACGCAATTTAAGCGTTGGTATAGTCAAGCAGGAACACCTACCGTCAGCGTAAGTGAACATTTTGATGATGTTGAATCAATATACAGTTTAACTCTATCGCAGAAGTCGCCAGTAACTAAAGTTCAAGTTGCTCCAGAAGCGTTACATATTCCAATTAAAATTGAGCTAATTGGAGATCACCGTGATGCAATCGATGTACAAAAGCATATGATTGAGTTAACAGAAAAATCTCAAGTAGTTAAATTTTCTGGGTTTAAATCAAAACCTAGCATCGCATTGTTAGCAGATTTCAGTGCACCAATAAAAATAAATTTTGCTCAAAATGACGATGAATTACTGACGATTATAGCCAGCGCTAAAAACAGTTTTTGTCGATGGGATGCAGGACAGAAATTATTAATGTCTTACCTGAAATCACTAACCTTAATGCCAGACTTTCAGATACCAAAACAACTTTTAACGTGTTTTGCTGAAATTTTGTCGGCTAATGAAGATGCGGCTTTTATTGCTGAGCAGCTAATTTTGCCAAGCTTTGATGAAGCGGCTGATATAATTGACGAAGTCGATCCCCTTGCTTTAGTTTCTGCAATACAAACGCTTACTTTGTTTATAGCGCAAGGATTAGAACAAGCGTTACTAGAAAAGCTTCAAGATTGTAAAACTATTCTACAAAACCCTAAACTTTCTGAAGCCGAGATTACAAGTAATAAAGCATTAAAAAATATTTGTTTGCATTACTTAGCGTCACTTGAAAAACATACTGCATTGGTGGAACAACAATTTAGTGAGTCAGATAATATGACAGACTCACTAGCCGCATTAAGCTGTAGCGCAAAATACAACTTAAGTTGTTTTACTCAACAAATGCAAAAGTTTGAGTCTCAGTGGCAAGATACGGTGTTAGTTATGGATAAGTGGTTTTCTCTTTCAGCCACGCTTGCTAGTGAGGAAATTTTTACTCACCTAAGCAATTTAACTGAACATACTTTATTCAGTTTAAAAAACCCAAACCGAGCAAGATCGCTAATTGGTGCCTTTGCCATGAATAACCCTAAATACTTTCATTGTACCTCTGGTAAAGGTTATGAGTTTTTAGCGAATAATGTGGCTGCACTGAATACCATTAACCCGCAAGTTGCCTCTCGGTTGATCACACCACTCATTCAGTTTAATAGTTTTGGCGAACCCCATAAAAAATTAATGAAAGCACAATTAGTACGATTACAATGCTTACCTAATTTATCTAATGATCTGAAAGAAAAATTAGATGCGTCACTGACATTATAATTGTCTTAGTTGAATGTATACGCAAGACTGATATGTGCATTTATTGATATATCAGTCTATATTTTAAAAGAATGATTTAGCATAAAGCTATGATAAAACTGAGATGAAGTATTATTTTTCGTTAAATATATCAGCAAATGAATTTTTACCTTATTACCGAGGTGAAATATTATCTATTGTTGTAACAACAAATTTAGGGACAAGGGTAAAATTTCCAGCAATGCATTTACGAAAGCACTTAACCAATGGTGGAATTTATGGCCATTTCTGCTTGGAAACACAAAATAATAAATTTTTATCTTTAATAAAAATAGATTAGTTTACTTTTTTTTAAATCAACTAGAGTAATAGCTTTAAACAGTGGTCAGACCATCATTAGTTTTATTTGGTACATTTTTTTGTCACAAATAAGCTATATTTCATTAACTTAGTTGAAATAAAATTCTGCTCCTTTTTTTGATTTAAAACACCCGTTTTAAACAATTGAAAGTTTTCGACTGATAGTTAAATGCAAATCATTAAAATACAGTCAGTTAACTATTGTTTTTACACTTGCTACCGAGTTGAAATGATGCAATTATTGTTTAACTGTCAATTGTGAATTAGCTATCGCATTTGTTAGTTAATAAATAATAAAACAAATAATCATTTAAGTTTTGTTCAAAATGTTACTTTTAGATATGTTTAGTCAATAGAGTAACGTTATATATTACTTGATTTGCTTCAGGGGAGAAAATACATGAATAATAGCCCTCGCAGGTTTTCAAAAAAACCTTCAGTCGTTGGTGTTGCCGCCGCACTTTCAATGACACTTTTAGGCGCTGGTCTAAATAGTGCACAAGCTGCAAGATGGAATTTTGGTGATGTAGACGTTAGTTTTGACTCTACATTTAGTGTTGGCTCAAGCTGGCGTACTGAAAATCGTAATTGGAATGATAATGTTGCTAAAGCCAATAACTTAAATAATGGTTTTGATTTTAGTCATTACAATGCCGCATTAAATGCAAATCCAAAAAACGTTACGTTATGGCAGGGAGCAGGTGGTTATTCCTCTAACGGTGATAATGGTAATTTAAATTATGATAAAGGCGAATCTTTCTCTCAATTAATTAAAGGTACGCACGAATTAGATGTTCATTATGATGGCATGGGTATTTTTGTTCGTGGTATGTACTACTACGATTTTGCCATGATGGATAATGATCGCAGTTGGACAAACCCAATTAGCGGTCAAGTGAATGACCCTTGTGACGACAGTGAAGCAAAGAAGCAGGTTTGTACCGATGTTCGACTACTTGATGCTTACGTGTATGGTAATTTTGATTTAGGTGATATGCCGTTTTCGATCCGTGCTGGTCAGCAAGTAATAAGCTGGGGAGAGAGTACACTTATTGGTCATGGTATCAGTGAAATAAACCCAGTAGATATTGCACGATTAAAAGCACCGGGCGCTGAGTTAAAAGAAGCTTTCATTCCCTTTGGCGCGGTTTGGGGTTCATTAGGGGTTACTGACAACTTCAATATTGAAGCGTTTTATCAATATTCGTGGGAAAAAACAATTTTACCACCACCAGGAAGTTACTTTTCAACCAATGATTTTGCTGGTGATGGCGGTGATAATAACAACGTTCAACTTGGATTCTCTGGTAACCCAGATATTGATGTAACTACGTTAATGGCTGGCTTGAATCAAATTGGTGGTTTGTTAAGAACTGGCGCAATAAACAGTGATGCAGCGGCACAAATGTACTTAGCTTACTCTACTAAAATCACTTTACGTTCACCTGGCGAAACCGCAGAATGGCAACCTGATGATGGTGGTCAATATGGTTTACGTTTTTCTTGGTATTTACCAGAATTAAATGAAACTGAATTAAGTCTTTATTATGTAAATTATCATAGTCGTAGACCTCTATTTGCTGGTCAAACAGCTAATTTTAGTGCTACTTCAATTGGTACAGATCTTACGTACATGGCAGGCAATCCAATTACACAGGAGAACCTCTATGATCTTTCTACTTTCTCACAAGTAAAATTACAATACCCAGAAGATATTAAAATGTATGCGCTAAGTTTTAATACTACTTTAGGTAATACGGCTGTTGCAGGTGAAGTCAGTTATCGTCAAGATGAACCCTTACAAATTGATGATGTTGAATTACTCTTTGCTGCTATGCCTCAACAGTTATATAACGCAGGTCTTAGAGATGATTTAAATAATATTTCTCAACATTATGATGTTACTACAGGACAACCTTTTGGGTCAGGTGTAAATGCCGATGGCTTTATTTTGTCAGATACAGTACAGGCGCAAATGACCATAACTCATTTGTTTGGTCCTATGCTTGGGGCAAGCCAGTTTGCAGGTGTGTTAGAAATTGGTGGTATTAATATCAATGATATGCCTGATGAAGATGTACTTCGCCTAAATGGGCCTGGAACGGCTAGAAATGGTGGTGTTGCAGCTGCACCAGGTTTAGAAAAAGGTTTACAAGATGGTATTGAAACAAACCCATTCCCAACTGAATTCGCTTGGGGTTATAGAATAGTTGCTAAATTAGATTATTCAAATGTGTTCTCAGGTATCAACATGAGTCCTCGTGTAGTTTTCTCTCATGATGTTAAAGGTATTACGCCAGATCCATTATTCTTGTTTGTTGAAGACAGAAAATCGGTGGCTCTGGGAGTGACTATGGACTATCAAAGCAGGTGGAAAGCTGAAATAAACTACAATAGCTTCTTCGATGGTGTGGGTACAACTAACCAGATTGAAGATCGTGATTATGTATCTTTAAGTATTAGTTATTCAATTTAAGAAAAGGCAACGACGATGAAAAATCATATTTTTAAGACTTATAACTTCAATCAAATAAAAATGAAGAAAAGTACGATATTATTAGCTGTAACAGTTGCTCTTACCTCAAATGTTGCGATGGCCAAAATATCAGCTGAAGATGCAGCTAAATTAGGTAAAGAATTAACACCTATGGGTGCTGTACAGGCGGCGAATAAAGACGGATCAATTCCTGAGTGGACAGGTGGTATCACAAAAGCTCCTGCTGGTTACAATGTTGGTGATCATCATTTAGACCCCTATCCAAATGATAAAATAAAATATTCTATATCAGCTAAAAATGTTCAAGAGTACAAAGACTTACTAACTCCAGGACAAATCAAATTATTTGAAACTTACCCTGAAACATTCAGAATGAATGTTTATCAAACACGTAGAAGTGCGTCATTTCCTGAACATGTTTATAAAGCGGTTAAAGTTAATTCGACTAGAGCAGAGCTTGTCGAAGAAGGAAACGGCATTAAAAATGCTGCAGTAGGTATTCCTTTTCCTATTCCTGAAAATGGATTGGAAGCTATTTGGAACCACATAGTACGTTATCGTGGAGAAGCGATTGTTAGGGAAGGCGGTCAGACGGCTCCAACGGCTTCTGGAGATTTTACCTACGTAGGTTTTGATGAGCAATTATTACTTCCTTATGACGTTGAAGGTACCACACCTGCAGAACTTGAAAAAACTAATGTTTTATTTAAGTTTAAGCAAAAAGTCACAGAACCAGCACGTTTAGCTGGAACGGCTTTATTAGTTCATGAAACAATGGATCAAATCAAAACACCTCGTCAAGCATGGACATATAACACAGGCCAACGTCGTGTAAGACGTGCACCAAATGTTGCTTATGACGCCCCTGGTAGTGCATCAGATGGGTTACGATTAACTGATGATTTTGATATGTATAACGGCGCACCAAACCGATATAATTGGACATTAAAAGGTAAGCAAGAGTTGCTTATTCCGTACAATGATTACCGTTTACATAGCGACAAAGTGAAGTATGAGGATATTATTCAACCGGGTCATATTAACCCAGACTTAGTTCGTTACGAAAAACACCGTGTTTGGGTGGTTGAAGCTAATTTGAAAGAAAATACGCGGCATATCTATAAAAAACGTGTTTTCTATATTGATGAAGATAGTTGGCAAGTAGCTATTTCTGATATTTATGATGACCGTGATGAATTATATCGCGTTGCTGTTGCACATGGCTTAAATTATTATGAAGTTCCTACACAATGGTCTACACTTGAGGTTTATCATGACTTTCAGTCTAGACGTTACATTGCTATGGGCTTAGATAATGAAGCTAAAATGTATGATTTTTCTGTGAAGTTAAAAGATGATGATTTCACTCCATCAGCATTAAGACGAGAAGGTAGAAGATAACTACTTTGTATGTTGAAACGGCTGGCTGATGCCAGCCGTTTTTGTTCTTAGCTTTTCTATTTACTTTATTATTGTGATTGTTTTTTTGTACTTTTTTTGTCATTAATGTCGAGAATTTCAACAATGCGTTTTGTTTCTTTCCCACTTTCAATTATTTTACTTTTATGTACGTTAGGCCAGTTTAGCTTTGCTAGCGAGTTGCCTTCAAAAGTAAATAACTCAGCTAGTATTAATCCGTCAGTTAAAGCGCGTCTAGCGAGTAAATCCTTATTATTAGATATCACTAAAGTTGGACAAGACAAACTTGTTGCGGTTGGTGAGCGTGGTCATATTATTTTATCATCAGATGCGGTGAACTGGCAGCAAGCTGATGTTCCATTACAAACAACCTTGACGAGTGTGTTTTTTTTGAACGACTATCTTGGCTGGGCTGTAGGCCATGATGCAACGATATTAAACTCAACTGATGGTGGTTTAACATGGCAAATACAACAACACATACCAGCATTAGAAAAGCCACTGTTTGATATTGTTTTTAAATCACCAACAGAAGGGCTTGCTATTGGCGCTTACGGACAAACTTTTCGTACAAATGATGGCGGAAAAACATGGCAAAATGAATTTCATAGTGAAATACTTTTACCTGACGATGCACAATATTTAGCTGAGTTAAAGCAAGAAGATGAAGACGCTTATTTAGATGAAGCTTCATTTATTTTGCCTCATTTTAACCGTCTAGCTTTAGACGGAAGAACCTTATATATGGTTGGTGAGATTGGTTTAATCGCTAAAAGTAATGATTTTGGTAAAAACTGGATAACATTCGACAGTATTTATCAAGGTTCATTTTTTGATATTTCAAGAACACATCAAGGTAATTTACTTATTGCAGGTTTACGTGGTCATGTTTTTAGAAGCTTGAATAATGGTAAACCATGGGAGCCACGAGAAACAAATGCAATAGCGCTTATAAATGATATTGTGCTAAGTGATGACGAGCGAATTTTCTTATTAGCTAATAATGGTGTTTTACTTGAAAGTCTTGATGATGGTCAAACTTATCGTTTGAGAATGCAAAAAGATGGAAAGGCATTAATTGCAGGTGTTTGGTTCAAGCAACAATTAGTGACAGTATCAGATGTAGGCATAAAGATAATTTCTTTATAAATTAGTCTCACAATTATATCTAAATTATCCTAAAGTTAGGATTACATTGGATCAAAACGTAAACCATAAGAATTTGGATCGCAAAATATTATGAAAATCTCTCTCGCAAACCGTTTAGAAGTAGGTCTGTTTCGTCATAAATTTTTAGTATTGATGTTGTTTGTACTTGCCAGTGCCTTTTTATTGTTTCAGGCATCACAAATTAAGCTAGGTGCCTCATTTACTAAAAACATACCCCTTAACCATAGTTATATGAAAACCTATTTAAAACATAGGGAAAACTTTGGTGGTGCTAATAACATTTTAATTTCTGTATGTAATAGTGATGGTGACATTTTTAATCCCGAGTTTTTCGGCGCATTAAAAGGAGTGCATGATAAGTTATTTTTTATTCCAGGTGTTGATCGTATTCAAGTGAAATCTTTGTACTCACCAAGTACTCGCTTTGTGGAAGTAGTAGAAGATGGTTTTGCGGGTGGTCCAGTTATTCCAGCAGATTTTCAACCAAATGAGCATGGTTTAGCAACGGTAAAAGCTAATATTGAAAAAGCAGGAATTGTCGGCAGTATTGTTGCTGATGATTACAGTTGTGCCATGGTTAAAGCTTCATTGTTAGATTTTAATCCAGACACAGGGGAGAAACTTGATACCCTTATTATAGCCGCACAACTTGAAGAAGATGTTCGCCAGTCATTTGAAAAAGATAATATAACGGTTCATATTATTGGTTTTTCTAAAATGGTTGGAGATGTTGCAGAAGGGGCGAAAGGAGTCGTTACTTTCTTTCTTATAGCCATAGTGATTACAGCTATTATGGTTTACTTTTTTTGCCATTCTATTAGTCTAACTTTACTGCCTATTTTATGTTCTTTAGTCGCTGTTATTTGGCAAATGGGTATGTTGTCTACCCTTGGTTTTGGCTTAGATCCTATGTCAATCTTAGTCCCGTTTTTAGTTTTTGCTATCGGTGTTAGTCATGGCGTACAAATGATCAACTCTGTTGTGAAACAAGTGAGTTTAGGGGTTTCAAGTCAAGCGGCTGCACAAGCAAGCTTTAGAGCGCTATTAATCCCTGGGGGTATTGCCTTATTGTCAGATACCGTTGGTTTTATGACTTTATTGTCAATTGATATTGGCATTATTAAAGAGCTTGCTGTTACTGCGTCATTAGGTGTGGCAATGATTATTTTAACCAATTTAATTTTGTTACCACTACTGGTTTCTTATTTAACCATTACACCTAAAGACAGAAAAAATCATGCTGGTAATATTAGTGAAGGTAGTGGTATTTGGCGTTTTATGGCGAGTTTCGCTACCAAAAAACCTGCTTTCATCATTTTATTCTTCACTGTTATTATTTATGCTGCTGGTTTTTTAAATTCACAAAATTTAAAAATTGGAGAATTACACGCAGGGGCACCTGCTTTGCATGAGTCGTCACGATATAATCAAGACACGTTTTTAATTACTAATCGCTATGCCATTAGTGTTGATTATATGTCGGTAATTATTGAATCAACTCCTGACGCTTGTACCTATTATGAAACTATGGATACTATTGATCGATTCCAATGGCGTATGGAAAACGTACCAGGTGTGCAATCAGCTGTTAGTTTAGCTTCTATTTCTAAAGTTGTTAATGCAGGGTATAACGAAGGTAACCCCAATTGGAGAGTCATTCCTCGTAATAAACAAACCTTAGTGCAATCAATAGCTCGTATACCATCTTCGAGTGGTTTACTGAACAGAGATTGTAGTGTTATGCCTGTTATTCTGTTTTTAGAAGACCATAAAGCGGATACGATTGAACGAGTTGTTGAAGAAGTAAAAGTTGCGTCTAATGAATTGGGCAGTGAACAATTACAATTTAAATTAGCATCAGGGCCTGTTGGTGTTATGGCGGCGACTAATGAAGCCGTAGCAGAAGCGCAATTACCGATGATGTTATATGTTTACGGTGCTGTAATTGTATTATGCTTACTGAGTTTTAGAAGTATTAGAGCAACCGTTGTGGTTGTTTTACCATTATATATTGTTTCAACATTAGCCCAGTGGCTAATGACCGTACTTGATATTGGTTTAACAGTGTCAACGCTACCTGTAATTGCATTAGGTGTTGGTATTGGGGTTGATTATGGTATCTATATTTTATCAACAATGAGCAGCGAACTTAAAAATGGTGCTAATGTTCATGATGCGTATCTTGCTGCATTGAAAGAGCGTGGCAGTGCGGTACTGATTACAGGAGTTACACTTGCAATTGGTGTGTCTACTTGGTTCTTTTCAGCGTTGAAATTTCAAGTAGATATGGGTATCTTATTAACCTTTATGTTTTTAGTAAATATGTTGGCCGCTATTATTGTACTTCCAGCTTTAGCTGCATTTTTATGGCCGAATAAGAAAAATTGATATGCAAATTTGTTAATTTAAAGAAAAACTAACATTTAAAAAGCCCTTAATTTTTCGAGTTAAGGGCTTTTTAGTCTATTCGCCATAATAAAAGCTAAATGGTTAAAAATAATTGTAATAAATTATAAAATTATTTATCTACTGTATTTATGAAATATTTGAATATTTAAACAATAAACGGTGTTGAATAAGCATTATTATTTACCATATCTGAATAAACAAGAATTTCCGTAAAAACAAGCCCTGCTTAACTACAATTATTTTCGTAGTTAAGTAAAAATAATTCTCGCAATACCTTAAATTTACTCATAAAATCTGTACTATACTATAAAAGGTTTTACTTATGGTTTTAGGTGATTCCGAACATAGTGGTTATAAATAGTGATTCTTTACTCATTATTAAAACAATAAAAATATTTCATTTTAATTATTACAAGCTTTTTTTTATTTCTGTATAAAAATAGCAAAGGAAAATAGCATGGCGTTAGTGAATGGTTCTCCCTCCGTTATACTCAAAAACGTAGCACAATTGATCAAGAAAAAAGTACCGACTGAATCAGCTGATTTAGTTGCTCAATTTGCATCTCTTTTATATAAAAATATCTCGTCGCTTGATTTAACCGAACGCAATGAGAGTGATATGTATGGTGCAACATTAAGTTTGTGGAGCGCATTTAATGAGCACACAGATAATGAACCTGTTATTCATGTTTTTAACCCTTCGGTAAGTAAAAATGGTTGGAAATCAAGCCATACCACTATCGAAGTGATCGTTAAAGATATGCCTTTTTTAGTTGATTCTATACGAATTGCGTTAAATCGTTTAGGCCTATCTCCTCATCTTATGCTTAATGCGCCTTTAAAAATTGTAAGAGATGAAGATAAAAATATTGTTGAAATGGCGTCTAATATTGATAAAAAAATCAAAGCGACTTCACAAGAAACCGTCTTTTTTATAGAAATAGATCGCCAGTCTAGTCAGCAGGAACTTGACAGTATTAAAGCAGAGTTGCTTAGTGTTGTAGAAGACATCACTTTAACCGTGAATGATTGGCAACCTATGCTTGATCAACTCAATAACACGATTGCAGAAGTGACCAAAGGTAAACTACCTGGTGACAAACAAGCAAAAGCAGACACAATAGAGTTTTTAACCTGGCTTGCTAACAATAATTTCACATTAATGGGGTATCGTTCTTATGATGTTGAAGCGGTAAAAGGGGATATTAAACTTAAAGCGAAGCTTGATTCTAGTCTTGGTTTGTTAAAAAATTCTAGCACGGTTAAGAGCAGGTTAATTTCTACGCTAAGTGCTTCAGGTCGTGAAGTTGCTTTAGGCAGTAACCACCTTATTTTAACCAAAACTAATTCTCGTTCACGAGTGCATAGACCTGTGCAATTAGATTATATAGGTGTAAAACGTTTTGATGATAAAGGTAATGTTATTGGCGAAGAGCGCTTTATTGGCTTGTTCGGCTCTTCTTATTATACAAGCAGCGCTTTGGATTTACCGCTAATTAAATCTAAAGTACAACAAGTGTGTGATTCTTCAGGTTTTGCTCAAGGCACGCATGCATACAAAACGCTCATTAATATTTTAGAGACTTTCCCACGTGACGAAATATTGCAAAGTAATGTTGTAGAATTATTGCAAAACGTATTAGGCATTTTCCAAATGCAAGAACGTGACTATTGTGGTTTATTTGTAAGACGAGATGCGTTTGACCGTTTTTATTCTTGCATGGTTTATGTGCCGCGTGAGCGTTACACCACTAAATTACGTATCGAAACTCAGCTTTTACTACAAGAAGCCTTTGGTAGTGATGAAGAAGTTGAATTTACCACTTATTTTTCTGAATCAGTGCAAGCGAGAACGCATTACATTGTTAAAGTTAAATCAACAAAAGCAGATATTGATGTGAAAGAAATTGAGAAGAATTTAAACGAAGCTGCACGTAACTGGGATGATAAATTAGCCAGCGCACTTGCTGAGAATAAAGGTGAAGTAGCCGCTAAAGCTTTATGCAGTAAATACATTAAGTTTCCACAATCTTATAAAGATGAAGCTTTACCGGGCTCTGCTATTGTTGATATTGAAAAACTTGAAAGGGTAAGTTTTTCAGACAGTTTAGAAATGTTATTTTATCAGCCTGTTGAAGAAAAAGCAGGAAGCCGTTTTGTTAAGTTAAAACTTTTTCATAAAGGTGATCCCATCCATCTGTCTGACATTTTACCCATGTTAGAGAATTTTGGTTTGCGTGTTATTGGCGAAAGCCCCTATGCAATTAAAACCTCAGATGGTGAAACCTTCTGGATATTAGATTTTTCAATGCTGTTAAACGGTGATAATGCTTTTGATATTTATACCGTGCAAACGCTTTTCCAAGAAGCCTTTGCTAAAGTATGGCAAGGCGATCTTGAAGATGATGGTTTTAATCGTCTTATTTTAGGGGCCGGGTTAGAAGGACGAAGTGTTTCAATTTTACGTGCTTTTGCCAAATATGAACGTCAAATAGGCGGTCGTTTTAGTCAAAGCTATATTGAAGATGCCTTTGCTCGCTATCCTGATATTGCACAGTTACTAATTAACTTATTTATTGGACGGTTTGATCCAAGCAATACATCAAGTAAAAGTGCGAAAGAAAAAGCACATACAAAACTTTTAGAAACCATAGAAAGTTCATTAGATAATGTGGCTAACCTAGACGATGATCGAATTATTAGACGCTTTGTTGAAATGATTTTAGCCACCATTAGAACTAACTACTTCCAAGTAGATAAACTAATGGGTGAGAAACCTTATATATCATTTAAACTCACGCCTTCAAAAATAAGTGAAATGCCACAACCCGTACCTAAATTTGAAATTTTTGTGTATTCACCTCAAGTTGAAGGGGTACATTTACGCGGTGGCAAAGTTGCGCGCGGTGGTTTACGTTGGTCTGACAGACGAGAAGACTTCCGTACAGAAGTGTTAGGGTTAGTTAAAGCACAACAAGTCAAAAACAGTGTTATTGTACCCGTTGGTGCAAAAGGTGGCTTTGTCTGTAAACAATTGCCTAATGGTACACGCCAAGAAATATTTGAAGCAGGAAAAGAATGCTACCGTACGTTTATTCGCGCGTTGCTTGATATTACCGACAATATTGTAAATGGTGAAATAGTACCACCAGTTGATGTAGTGCGCCTTGATGAAGATGATGCCTATTTAGTGGTTGCCGCAGATAAAGGAACGGCAACATTTTCAGATGTCGCTAATGGTATATCTGATGAGTATAACTTCTGGTTAGGTGATGCATTCGCTTCAGGTGGTAGTGTTGGTTATGATCACAAGGCAATGGGTATTACTGCTCGTGGTGCTTGGGAGTCTGTTAAACGTCACTTTAGAGAAATGGATATTGATTGCCAAAGCACTGATTTTACCTGTATTGCTATTGGTGATATGGCGGGTGATGTGTTTGGTAACGGTATGCTGTTGTCTAAACATATTTGCTTGCAAGCTGCCTTTAACCATATGCATATATTTATCGACCCAACGCCTGATTCAGCAAAATCTCACGCAGAACGTGAACGTTTGTTCAACTTGCCTGGCTGTAGTTGGGAAGACTATAACAAAAAATTAATTTCTGCTGGTGGTGGTATCTTTAGCCGTCATGTTAAATCAATAGCATTAACGCCACAAATCAAAAAAATGTTGGGCACACAAAAACAGAGCTTGTCGCCTAATGATTTAATTCAGGCTATCTTATGTATGGAAGTTGATTTGCTATGGAATGGCGGTATAGGCACATACGTGAAAAGCTCAAAAGAAACGCACCTAGAAGTAGGTGATAGAGCAAATGATGCCTTAAGAATTAATGGGTGTGAGCTACAAGCTAAAGTGGTAGGTGAGGGCGGAAATTTAGGCTTTACTCAACTTGGACGCATTGAATTTGCAGCGAAAGGTGGCCGCATTAATACTGATGCTATTGATAATGCAGGTGGTGTTGATTGTAGTGATAATGAAGTTAATATTAAAATATTACTGAATAGCTTAGTACAAAATGGTGACTTAACGGTTAAACAGCGTAATAAGCTGCTTTATGATATGACGGATGCTGTGGGCGATTTAGTGATTGAAGATTGTTATCGACAAACACATTCACTCTCAATTACAGCCATGCGTGGTGTTAATCAATTAAAAGAGCAAGTGCGATTTATTCAAGAATTAGAACGAACAGGTAAACTTGATAGAGCATTAGAGTTTATACCTGATGAAGAAGAAATAGCGCATAGACTGTCTAAAAATATAGGTTTAACTCGCCCTGAGTTATCCGTGTTGCTTGCTTATAGCAAAATGGTGCTAAAAGAAGATCTTGTTCATCCAGAAATAACGGATAACCCGTATCATAATCAATTATTGATTAATGCATTCCCACAACTGTTACAAGATAAATACCAAGAACAAATGCAGCAACACCCGCTTAGAGCTGAAATTATAGCGACAAAACTCGCAAATAAAATTGGCAATGACATGGGCTTTAACTTTGTTAATCGTATGAGGGAAGAAACAGGTGCTACGGTTATTGAAATAGCAAACAGTTATACCATGGCTTGTGCTGTTTTTGAACTTGAAGAATTTTGGAAGAAAATAGAAGTATTGAATAATAAAATTCCGACTGCTATTCAAACTGAAATGTTATTCCAATATCGTAGAACTGTAAGACGTGCAACACGTTGGTTCTTACGTCATCGTAATAAGTCATTATCAATAACGCAATCAATTGCGCTGTTTAAACCAACATTTGCAATTATGTCGGAAAAACTTAATAGCTTTATTATTGATCGTGAAGCCGAAGAGCTAAAACGTGTAGAAGGTGATTTGATTGCCGCTGGTGTACCAACAGACATTGCGGTACGTATTTCACAGTTAAGCACTATTTTTTCTGCATTGGATATTACCGAAATTGCAGAAGAAGATGGTAGGGACGTAGAATTAGTTGCTAATTTATACTTTAAGCTAGGTGTTCGATTAGAGTTACATTGGTTCTTAGATCAAATTACTCGTCAACCAGTAGGAAATCATTGGCAAGCACTCGCTAGAGCATCTTTTAGAGAAGAGTTAGATTGGCAGCAACGTTCATTGACGTCAGTGGTTTTACATTGTGATTGTACAGCGAAAGAAGAAGACATTGATAACATGCTTGATACTTGGGTTGAGACAAATTCACAACCGTTAGAACGCTGGAAACATTTACTGTCTGATTTTAAAGTAGGGCAAACCCATGAATTTGCTAAATTCTCCGTTGCTTTACGTGAATTAATGTTGCTAAGCTTAAACTGTCAGAGGTTAATTAAAGAAAGTTAATCTTTTGCCATAAAAGCAATTTATATAAAATCCGTAAGCTGATAAAATCCTCGCGCGACTAAATTCTTTACTTTAGGTAAATGTAATTAAGTCAGACGGGGATTTTTTATTCCTACGCTACACCTAACTAACTTGAGTTTGAGGTTTTATGTTTTATCCAGCTATCCGTAAAGTATTATTTAAATTTGATGCAGAAACTATTCATGAATTGACTATTAAAGGACTGAAAAGTACAGGTTCATCACCTTTAAACGCTTTTTATAAGCAACGTGTAGCTAATAAGCCAGTTAAGGTTATGGGGATTGAATTTCCTAATCCATTAGGTTTAGCCGCAGGGTTAGATAAAAATGGCGAATGCATTGATGCCTTTGATGCGATGGGGTTTGGTTTTATTGAAGTTGGTACCGTCACACCTCGTCCACAACCTGGTAATGATAAACCACGTATCTTTAGACTACCACAAGCGAACGCTATTATTAACCGCATGGGCTTTAATAATAAAGGGGTTGACTACCTTGTATCACAAGTAAGATCTGCTAAATTTACTGGTGTGCTTGGCATTAACATTGGTAAAAACAAAGACACGCCAGAAGAAAACGCGAAAGATGATTATATACACTGTATGCGTAAAGTTTATGACTTTGCTACCTATATCACTGTGAATATATCTTCACCAAACACGCCAGGTTTGAGAGCATTACAATATGGCGATGCGTTAAACGAATTATTATCAGCATTAAAAATAGAACAAAAAGCGCTTGCGAAACAATATAACAAATATGTACCTATTGCCGTTAAAATAGCGCCAGATTTAACCGAAGAAGAAGTACTTTCTATAGCGCAATGCCTTTTAGAAAATGAGATTGACGGTGTTATTGCTACCAATACTACTCTATCTCGTGAAGGCGTGGAACAACTTGAACACGGAAACGAGCAAGGTGGCTTAAGTGGCGCACCAGTTAAAGACAAAAGCACAACCGTTATTCGTATATTAGCTAAAGCACTTGATAATAAGCTTCCAATTATTGGTGTTGGTGGTATTGCTTCAAGTAATGATGCCAATGAGAAATTAGCGGCTGGTGCTAGTTTAGTTCAAATATATACTGGTTTTATTTATCAAGGACCACCGTTAATAAAAGCCATAGTTAATGGTTTATAGTTAAACTAAAACTAGTCTTTGTTCATTGCCTTCATCTATTATTGGGAATTATAGGGTTTTATTCCCAATAATTCCCTCACCCTCAAGTGTTAATGCTATCGGTTCAATAAAACTTACTTGCGGTAGTATAAAATTTGCAAAATTTATTTTATATCCATTAGAAAGTGTCGTTTCTACTAATGTTTTACTCACATAATTCGTCTTTCGATAGGGGGATGTTTTCTCTGAAAACTCAAATTCATTAAAACTAAGAATATCAAACGACAAAGGCTGTAAAATATTAATAAAAAGTGGTGCAAAGGCAATTAAGTCAATATTAGATTCAAAGCTGATATAACTGCTGTTTGTCTGAGGTGTTATATGAACGGTTAAATATTTATCATCTTTAATTGCATTGAGTGAATAACCATAGGGTTTAAAAACAAAATCATCAATTGTAAAGTCAGGTAATATTGTTTCCAATGATAAAAACTGTCTTATTTTTTTCGCAGAAATTCCAGAGGTTGTTAACAGGGCAGAAGCTTTCTCACTTATTTGATAAGCAAGGAATTCATAAGATTTATCCTCAGGATTTGCATTAAAATTTTTGTCGTAATTAAATAAATAATTATGGTGCCCGTCAAGTTCACCAAAACGATAAACACTACCGTTAAGGTATTGTGATAATAGTTTTACATCATCATTAAAACAACTTGGTTGCGCATGCGCAAAATATTCGTTTTTTCGTTGATAGGTAAGTTGCTGTATTGTATCTTTACCAATGTGTTGTATGAAGTATTCAATTGAATTCACAAGTTGAGTTTCACCACAAGTTAAAATCAGTAGCCTATCATGCCAAACAAATAAACTGGATTCAGACAGTAAAAACGCTTTGCATTGCGCATTATTTATTGAAGAAAGTATTTGAGCATTACAACATTGAACAAGTGCTTGCCAGAATTGATCGTTAACGTCATTTAATAATGATATTTTTTGAATATCAATTTGGATCTGAGCCTTTTTTTCAGCGCCTTCAAAAAACAATAGATAACCCTCTTTTACAGTCTTTAGCCAGTATTTAAAAATTAATGTCTACCTGTTGAGCGAAATGGATTTTAGTATGTTATTCGGGGCATAACAAATATATTTATTCACATTTGTATTATTATTTATTGATTAAATAATAGTTTTTTAAATTTTGATGGTGCAATGCTTGTGAGGTATAGAAAAGAAGTAAAAACTAGGCTGTTTTGTTAATGAAACAACCTAGTTTAGTCTAGATATGGTCTGATCTATTAGATTTCGTTGCTTTATTTAAGCTAAAATAAAACTGTTAATAACTTTCATTATGTACAAGTTAAGTTGCTTTAAGTTACTGTTAATTAGAATAAATATTTATTGCTGTTTATGCTGCTAAGTGGCTGTTATTTCGTAAAAGTTCAGCAACAATAGGGTTATGTATCTTTTCAGCGTATGCAGCGTAGAACACCTTTTCAATAGGTATTCCAGACATTTCTGATAATACTTCTAATATTTCATCACTTGGTATTGTGCCACGGTTGCGCCAAGCTGAAACAGTACTACAACTTATTGCTAGTTTTTTAGCTAGCGCATAATCTGAAACGCCCGTGGTTGCTGAGTTTAGCACATCTATGAAGTTCATTGTTTTTACACCTTTCTGTAGTTCGCGTATTAAGTATAGAGCAGTGTAATGAGTATTGCTATACTTGAATGCTAGTTGTCATATGTGAATGCTTGTTATAGTATTTAAATGCTTTCGGGGTTGCTACTGCTTTGCTTTTTGTAGTTCGCACTCTAAAACATGCCATTTACAGCCTTGAAAGTATTAATAGTTCCCTTTTGTTCCGTGGGGCGTTGCAACAAACCACGGAATTTTTTACTAAGGGGCGCATCATACTAAAAGGAATCTGAACAATGACTGAACACATTGAAATACCACACAAAATCAAAAATTTTGATGCAGTTGCACACGAAGCGTTTATTCGTGAATGCGCTCACGAAATTATACAAGCAAACAAATCAAGTATAGAAACAGTGCAAGCGCACGTTTCGCAATTCAAAGAAAAGTTAAAAGCCCACAAGCAAGAGCAAAATCAATTCAAAATTACACAGCAAAAAGCTGATAAATTAGCAGATTTAGCGGCAATGATTCGTCGTAGTACAAATACGGTGGGGTGTTAGTTATGGATAATACTCATGTGGACAATATAGAGTCAAAAACAGCACAGTTAGCAATAAATCAAATATCGTGTACGCTTGATGATGTTGAATACAAGGCAATGGTTCGAGGTGTAATAACGGGTTATGGATTACTGTTCAAATCTGTCAATGCTCACGAAGTGGCACAGATATTTGAGGATGCATACGTTTATTTGTGCTTTGATAATCCAGAAAGGGCAATTAATAAATTAAAGTTGCTTTTACCATGATTAACGTATCAGCAGACCGCCAACTTTGGCGGTTACTTACCCCGCTAATCAAAGACCACAGTAACAAAGATAAGCATAAAATTTTTGTTACTAATTCCCACTTTAAATCAATTCGTAAATTTGTTTTTGCAAAAACAGAAAATTTACCACGTTACGTTAAGCGTAGGCTAATACGTCATTACGTTAAGATTTTTAACAAAAAACGCGCAAACACTCGCAACAGTGAATTATTCGCTAATATCTGGTTGAGAGATGTTGTAAAGCCAGTTGAAAAAATATTAAGTAATTGTCCGTTTAAAAACCCAAAAGCGCTTAGACGTGATGAAGTTGTGGAGCAGTACGCAAAAAAAGCCGCTGACGAATGTGTAAGCATGGTTGCAATAGTCGGTGAAGCAATGAAAAGCGAAGAATACGAAAAGACAATACTATTCGCTTATAGTGAACTGGCGGTATATTGCGCTGATTGGGGTATTTTACCGCCATATAAAAATCAAGTTGAAAAGCACGAAATGATAGAAGCCGCTGAATGCGCTATTTTGCGTATGAGTTGCGAAAAGTGGTGGTTACGAAAATTCATGCGTATCAAAAATCAAACTAACGAGCATATCTTAATAGCTATTGGTGAAGTGCAAAAAAAGGTTTCACCGTACATTTCCGCGCAATCATTAAGCGAGTGGAACAACCAACAAAAAGCAAACCGCGATTACTTAGAAGCAATGGAGCTTGTAAGTATTAATACATGCCCCGACACTGGCGCAGAATACGAAAACATCGTTAGTTTGGTTGATATGGCCGATGCTTCAAGCTCGAACCCAAAAAACCGCTTTACTGAATTAATGATTCGTTGTCGCGGATTGGAAAATTTAGCGATTGACGATGGATATATAGGATTATTTGTAACTATCACAGCGCCAAGTAAATATCATGCATCAAGTGAAAAATGGAATGGTTGCACACCAAAGGATGCACAAGCTTATTTAGTTAAAACATGGTCAAAAATACGCGCAGAATTAAAACGTAAAAATGTAATTTATTATGGTGTTCGGGTGGCTGAGCCGCATCATGACGCTACACCACACTGGCATATGCTTTTATTTGTTTTGCCTGAGCAAGCAAACGCGCTTGTTTACACGATGGAAGATTACGCAATGCAAGTTGATGGTTGCGAAAAAGGTGCTGACAAGCACCGCTTTACAGTTGAAGTAATCGACCCGAACAAAGGTAGTGCAACGGGTTATATTGCTAAATATCTATCTAAAAATATAAATGGAGAGTACATTGAAAATAATAAGACTGAGCAAGATAGCGCAAGCGATTTCGATAGCGGTAAGTCAGCAAGCGAAGGAGCGAAACGAGCCACCGCTTGGGCTAGCCGTTGGTGCATACGACAATTCCAGTTTTTTGGAGCGGAGCCTGTCACGATATATCGAGAAGCCAGGCGTCTTGCATTAACCGCTGAAAATGACGAAATTGAAAAAATCAGGCAAGCAGTAGAAACAACGGAAAAAAGCGGCAAGTGGTACGCATTCACTAAAGCCATGCAAGCAAGTAGGGTTAATCTTGCTTATGAAGAATCAACCAACGATTACGGTGAAAGAATCAAAAAAATCAAGGGGCTTATTTCCTCTACGGGTTACGAAGAAACTCGCGAGGGTGTTTATCTTTTAAGAAAGCGCGGCAGCGTTTTCCCTTGGAGTCCTGTCAATAACTGTACGGCTAGGGCTAGTGATTCCGAGGCATCGACACTTAAGCCGCTTGGTTTTAATTCTCAAGAGATGGATTATTTAAGTAATGGTTATCGAGTTTCTACGGGGGATGGTCATGTTTACCAAGTAAAAGATAATCAATTAAGGGAATACAAGGGGGAGTAATATGAGTAAGGTTTTTTCGCGTTGGTTTAGGTTTCTTAGGAATGTTGAATGTGATAATTATTGGGTTGAACTGCCACTTCGTTGTAGTGATAAGACTCCAAATAGCATTTATTTTGATATAAGAAACGTTAAAGAAATATTATACGAGATAAATGGTTCTAATTTTTTGCCTGCAAGCAATATTGATGATTTATTTGATTTTTGTAGCGTAATAAAAGACAACGGTTTAATTTCTTTTGATGGTCGTACTGCAAAAATTAATTTAATAAAAGACAATGAGACTGTTTTTGCTTCGTTGAGATTGAAAATTATAAAAAAGGGTGTTGCTAAGTTTTATATGGAGGGCAATTGATTTTTTAGTTTTTTACGGCACGTTGTGAAACGCCCGTATTTTTTTATTTACTGTCGGGAGACACGAAAATGTTAGCAAGTGAATCAAAGAAAGAATTATTGTTTCTTATTCAAGAAATGAGTAAAGAAACAGAATTAGCAGAAAAAGCGCAATTGTTTGCAGTCAAAAAGCATTTAGAAAGGTTGGGTAAGTTGCAGTTGCGTTTCAACGGTGTAATAGCGCGGGCGGTGTGTTATGGCAAATGAAAATATCGGTCACGTTCTTTGTCCTTTGTCAGATAAGTTATCAGTTGTTAGAGCAGATAAGCGCGGCAAGCTATATTATTTTTCTGAATGCGGAAAAATAGCGCCAAATTTACCGCAAGGCCAAAAATGGCTAAATCAAAAAACCGTATTTTGGGATGATGGTCAGCCTGAAAATATACGAATTGAAACGTTATACAACGGGGCGCCACCTGTTGTTACGTTAACGCAAGAAAGCGAGCCATTACGCGCTGAAAAGCCGTTAACGCCTGAACCCGAGCCAAGGCGTGTTGAAAAGCCGTTAACGCCTGAACCCGTAACGAAGAAAAGACCGTTTTTAAGTGAATTCTTTAATGATTGGGGGGGTGATGATGAGTGATGTCATTCAAGAGCAGTCAGTATCAAATGATGATATTGAACAGCAATCAGAGTTTGATGCGATATTATTAGAGGCGGTGAGCGTTGACGGTGGGGAAGTTGGCGAAAATGGGCTGATTGAAGATAGCACAAATAATGAACCAGAAATGCAAACAAGCGAAATTCTATTTCCCATTATCGCAATGGGTTTTGATATTGTGGTTCCACACTGGAAAGTTAGGAAAGAAGAGAAACAAGCGTTAGCAGAGGCATACGGTGCTTTGTTAGATAAGTATTTTCCTGATGCTGGTAATTATTTTTGTGTTGAAATTACAGCGCTAATGGCTACGGGTATGATTTGTATGCCGCGAGTTTTAGCTGACAAGAAAGAAAAAGAGGTTAATCCACAGGAAAAGCCAAAACAAACGAAAAAAGCCGACTTTAGTGGTGTAAATTCGTTCGATGTAGAGGAGATTAACCTTGACTAATAAAAGAATTGATACAACTAGACAAGCTCAAATAGAATTATTTTGTGGTTCTTCGGGGTCGGGTAAGTCATACAAGGTTAAGGGTAAAATAAAAAATGCTAGTCGTTTGGTTATTTTCGACCCTGATGATGAATACAACGAGGTTAAGGGTGTTCAAACAGTCAGAACGGCACAGGCTTTAATTTCATTGGTTCAACGTAATCCTAAAGGCGCATTAAAAGTGCGTTATGTTGCAAACGGAGATGCGGCTTTTAATGTTTGGGCGAAAGCTGTTTTTACGTGGGGTAATTGTGTTTGTGTAGCGGAAGAAATAGCAGGGGTAACATCTCCAGGAAAGGCACCTGCAGGGTGGCACACTTTAGTGAGTCGTGGCCGTAAACGTGGAATAACGATTTATGCAGTAACACAGAGGCCGAGCGAGTCAGATAAAACAATTCTCGGCAATATTTCGCGTATTTGGGTTGGAAGAATGGCTCGCGATAAAGACCGAAAATATATGGCGGCAGAATTGGACGTTAACAAGGATGATATAACCGAGTTGCAAGCGCTAGATTACCTTGAACGAGATATGCTAACTAATACCGTTGTTCGTGGTAATTCAAAAGCTAAATGGCAAAAGACGTTAAGCCAATACAAATTAGATAAATCAAAAGCAGCAACAATGGAGGCGTAATGATTCATCAAATTATGATGGTTTTACCTCTTATCGGCTTTTTTGGTTGGTGGTTATGGGTAATTGTAATGATTTTTAGGGGAGACTTTGATAAATAAAAGGCGTTAACGAATCAAAGCGTTTTTAGGCGCTTTTTTTTCGGAAAAAATTCACTTTTGGTTGATTGTAAAAACTCATTTACAAGTTTTTTTAACAAACAAAGAGAGTTTTCAAAATGCCAAAATCCGCATTAAAAATGGTTTTACTCGTTGCTGTCGGTTCGCTTATTGCGGATATGGCACGTAATAAAATTTCTAGCGTTCGTCGCATAACTGGTTAATTGAGGGTTAAATTATGGCTCGTCAATTCAAATCACAAAACAGTTTTTCTAACGTATCAGCAGGTTCAACGGCAACGTTGCAATTGCCGCTAGGTGCGACTTACGATTCTATTCACATTAAATACTCAGGAGTAACGCTTGCACAATTAAAAAATATTGAAGTACGTATCAACGGTAAAGTTATTCAATCTTTTATTGATGCAGTACGCTTGCAAGATATTAATAAGCACTACAAGCGCAATATAAAAAGCGGTGTTTTTACATTGTGGTTTGTGCGTCCAGAAATGGATAATGTTTCTCTGCGTCGAATGACTGCAATTGGTACAGCAGACGTTGCTACGTTTGATTTGCGTGTTGATATTGATGCGGCAGCAGCAGCGCCAGTATTAAGCGCTTTTGCTGTTAAATCAAATCAAAGTGCGTTAGGTATGATTACAAAAATCAAGCGTTTTCCTGCAAGTTCAGCCACATCTGGTTTAAAAGAAATTGATAATATCCCCCGAGAGGGTCGTATTGCTGCAGTTCATTTGTTTAAAGATGATATTAGCAAGGCAGAAGTGGAAGTAAACGAACGTCCAGTGTATGACTTTGACAAAGTCTTAGGTGCTGGTGTTCAAGTTGACCATGGGCGCAATCCTAATTCATCAAAACACACATCAGTTGATTTCACGCTTGAGGGTGACCCAAGTCAAGCGCTAGTTGTGCAGGGTGCTAATGATTTTAGAATACGCACAACATTAGATACATCAGGTGCTTTTGATATTGTTGTTGAGTACCTGACTACATTTGACGGTATCTAAAAAAGGGGTGTGTTATGTGGGATGATTTCCAAGAGCTAGCGAGCGGCTATTTGAACTGGAGAACCGAAGAGGCGAAAGCTGATGCGACGATTGCAGGGCAGCAACAATTAAACAATACGGTTGAGCAAATGGCAAATGTTAGCCAACCACAACCGCTTAATAGTAATCAATACGCGAATATCATGCAAACAATGCAAGAAAACCCAACTTATTTGGTCGGTGGTGTTCTTGCGTTGGCCGTGGTTTATCTTTTAGCTAAAAAGTAAGGTGTTCAAAATGAATACAAAAACATTTTTGACTTCGGTGGCCGCTTCGGTTGTCGCATCAGTTTTAATTAGTATGTATAACAAGCGACAATCAGCGGGCGTTTAAGATGGGTTATTCAGCATCAAGTAGCTCAGGGGCGTCACAAGGTGGTGACTCGGGCTACGGCAATCAAGGTATAAACTTCGGCTCACAAAGCTCAGGCGGCATTAGTACTAATGCAATATTAATCGGTATTGGTCTTTTGCTTGCCGCGAAAGCGCTTAAGTTAATTTAAAGGGGTTGAGGGGATGGGTCTTTTGAGTGGATTAAATCCGTTTGGTGGGGGAAATAGTTTTTCATCGGGCGGTATTGGTAATTCAACGGCTGATAAAAGCTCTGTTACTGATAATCGTAACTACGCGACAAGCGGAAATGGTTCAATTTTAACGCCATCTTTTGATTTAGGTGATAGCAATAAAATTTCTGGTGCTGTTACGTCAAACGTAAGTATAACAAGCACTGATTATGGTGCTGTTGGTGATGCTATTAGCTTAGCATCAAATGCAGTTGCAAATACTGTTGATAGTGCTGTTTATCTTGTTGACGGGGTGTTAAGTGTATTTGCTGACGGTTTAGGTATGATTAGTGCTGACAATAGGGCTATTACTGAAAGTTCTATGATGGCTGTTAGCGAGGCGAATAATAATGTAACAAATGTCGCTGCTGATTCGCTAGCTAATAGCGCGTATTTGTCTGATTCTGTTATAGCATCAACATCAGCTTTGGGTGGTCAATTTGGTGCAGATTTAGCGTATTTAACTGATTCTGCAATGACAAATAATGCGTTACTTGTTGATAAAACAATTAGTACGGCAGATATGCTAACGACTCAACATCAAGATTCATTGAATATGATGGGTGATAATTTAGCAGTTCAAGCACAGAAGCATAGCGATGATGTCGGTTTTTTATCACAACAATCAATACAGGCGAATAGCGAATTAACTGCATTATTCGGTGGTTATTTGTTTGATAATTCAAGTATGTTAAATCAATCAATGTTAGATATGGCAAATCTTCAAGAGCAAAGCTTAGACTCGGCTTTAGAGGTCGCAGGTAATGTTGCATTAAATGATAATGTTGAGGGTATTCAAAACATGGTTAGATATATTTCGATTGCTGCCGCTGTGGTTGGTGGCGCATGGGCACTAAGGAAGTACGCATAATGATTTTAAGGCAAGAAATATCAAGCAATGCAACCGAGTTAGGTGTAACGGCTAGGTTTTTTAAAGTTTTGCGCTTGGCTGAATCGGCTACGGCTGAGTTTCGGGGTTCAGGGTGGAATTTACGAACGTCGATAAAATCAGGGTTGTCAATAGATTTAAGTGTGTACGGTACACCTTGCGAACAAATAGTATTTGAATCTGTTAATACTCAGGACATAGAATTTTGGGCAGGTATTGCCAGTGTTGATGATTCCAGTTTGTCTGGTGCCGTAGGTGTTGATAGTGCTAACAGAGTGATACAAAATGATGTGAAAAACATTAATTCAATCACTGAAATATACCCCGAAAATATAACAAGGCAATCAGGGACATTTCATATTTCAGCGCCATGTTACGTTAATGATGCAGTGAATGGTATTATTTTAGCGGCAGGTTTGCATCAGTGGACAAATAAACAATCAATGAGTTTGATTCCCGTTTCAGGGTCAGTTGATGTGCGTTCGATGGATGAATTATTCTAATGAATACACTAGCGATAACAGAAAACAAAAAGACTTATATAGGACAAACGTTTTTAGATAGTAAGACGATGATAAGAGTTGCAGGCTTGCAGTTGAATACGCCGTCTTGGCATCAGTCAAGGGTTGGTGGTAAAGAGATTACACCATCAAATGTGACAACAAAACAGGTGTTAGTGGATGAAGTGGGGGAGGGTTTTATTAGTCATATAATTTCACCAGTTCATTTGGTTGGTGCAAAAACAATACTTACATTAACAATTGATGGCAAAGTGAAAGAATATGAATTTACTCAAGGTGTAGAGTCAAGTAAATATGTTTTTGTTTTGTCGTTCGGAAGCGTTATGAGTTCAGAAGTCACTTATTTTGAATTACCATTTATTTTAGCGTCAGCAGCACAAGGTAATTGTCTAGAATTTAAAGAGGGTTTTAAGCTCGAATATCAATGTGACAATGTGAATACATCTTCAACAAACAACGCAAAAACATTACACGCAATATATAACATAAGTAACGAGTTTGATTATGATGTTGCAAGAAAAGAAAATGTGAGCGAGTGGTAATGAATAATAATTTTTACTTAACATCATTTTTTATTTTAGCTGTCGTAGGTCTTTACATGGTCACTAAATCATTACCTCTTGGTATTCGCAATAATAACCCTGGAAACATTCGCGCCACTGGAAACTGGCAGGAGTGGCAGGGTGCTATTGGTGAAAATCAAGGTTTTATTGTTTTTGATACGCCTGAAAACGGTCTAAGAGCATTAGCGCGAACACTGAGTACCTATAAAAATATTTACGGTTTAAATTCAATTAATCAAATTATCAACAGATGGGCACCGACAGATGAAAACGACACTCAAAGTTATATTAATCACGTATCGCAGATTGTTGGCGTTCAATCATGGCAACCGTTGGAGTTTAACCAATATCCGCTATTAATTGCTGCAATCATAAAACATGAGAATGGTCAGCAGCCGTACAGTAGCGAGCAAATACAAATAGGATTCGAGAGAGGTTTTACATAATGAAAGCGGCTCAATTTTTAGATACGAAAACAGGGATGGTTTTAGCCATAGGTGCTGTTGGCGCTGTTGCAATATATCTGTTTAATGAAAGTATCAGTAATACGATAAATAATGCAGGGCAAAGCATAAACCCCACTAATCAAGATAATATTTTTAATCAAGGTGTTTTAGCTGTTGGTAGAAATATAACAGGAAATGAACACTGGACGTTAGGTGGTTGGATTTACGATATTACGCACCAAGACCAAAATTACTGGCAAGGAACACAGGTTAAATGATGACCAATAAGTTCATAGGTAATGTAACGGCAACATGGTTACCAGACGGTCGAACAATGAGGTTAGAGAAAGATTTCTCATTTATAGATGGTGATGGTCTTGAATGGTTAGCGCCAAAAAATTCAATTGTTGACGGTGCGAGTATTCCGCGTTTTTTTTGGCGTTATATCGGTTCTCCATTTGTCGGTAAGTATCGTGAAGCAAGCGTAATACATGACGTTTATTGTCAAACAAAGTCAAGACCACACAAGCAAGTTCACAAAGTTTTTTTAAATATGATGCTTGCTAGTGGTGTTGATAAAGACGATGCAGAGCAAATGTATTTAGCTGTTAAAATAGGGGGGCCACGTTGGAAATAATCCCAATTTTAAAACAACTATCCGAAATTGGCTTAAGCGCTCCTGTCATTATCTCAGTTTATGCCCTAGTGCGTTTAAATCATTTAATTGCTAATTTTGATAAACGACTATCAATAATAGAATCAATAATTGATAGGCGTAATCACAAAGGTTAAAGTTAAAAAGGCAGCATTTCAATCGCTGCTTTTTGTGTTTTTTCGTCGCGTCTATCATAAATAATTGTCGTGTTAAGGGA
>NZ_JBHFOM010000041.1:0-43505 GCF_053543955.1 Colwellia sp. E150_009 | reverse complement strand
ACATGAGAGTTACCTTTTTTTGTTTAAATTAAAGATTCGACACCTTTAATAAAAACGGGTAACTCTCAACTTTTCAAGTCGATGTGTCAGATTAAGTCGGAACTAATACAGCTAAAGCAATTCACTGGGCTTGCTCTACATCGCCCAAGGTCGTTAGTGATGACTAATTTTACCTTAGAGCAAAAAGACTATATTCAATCAACAATAGATGATCATGTATACCTAGAAGCATGTCCAGGTAGTGGGAAAACAGAAGTTGTAGCAGCAAAAGTTGCTAAGGAAATATCAAATTGGAAAAAAGATCCTAGTGGTATAGCTATATTATCATTCTCTAATAGTGCAACTGATGAATTAAAAGATCGAATAGGTAAATTTAGCACTTCGAATTTAAAGTTTCATCCTCATTTCATTGGGACATTTGATAGCTTTATTTATAAATATATTGTGAGTCCTGTTGCTCACAAAATTACAAAATATTCTGGTACAGATGATGATTATGCAATAAGAATTGTAGAAAGTACGTCAAGCCTATTTATTCAAACTAAATATCAGTATGCAGGTAGAGGTAAATTAAAGGCAAATCATTATAGTTACAATTCAGATAGTGATATTTTTAGCTTTCATACTGGCGATAAGATATATGATCAGTCATTAGAAGCCATGACATTTGAACATTGGCAAAAAAAGGACTTATTAGATACAAAAAAGAAGTTTCTAAAGGCTGGGTTTTCTACTTATAGCGATATCGAATTACTAGCTATAGCAATATTGAATGACGTTAGTTTAAGTGGTTTTTCTGAAATTTTAACTCTTCGTTTTCCTTTAATAATTATTGATGAATGCCAAGATTTAGGTAAAGTGCAAATTTCAATTTTACATAAACTTGCAAGTTTTGGTGTAAAGCTTCATTTTATTGGGGACCTTAACCAATCAATTTACGCGTTTAGAAATAGTGAACCAGACAATGTTTTGGAATTTACAAAAGAGTTAGGATTTGAATTATTTCCGCTGACAAAAAATCATAGAAGTGTTCAACCAATTGTTAATCTATGTAACACATTAGTTGCAGGGGCTAATGTGATCGGGCGAACTACTAATAAAACTAACCATTGTATTGTTCTAGAGTATTCAGAATGTCCTACAGAAGTTCTCCCCACATTTACTCGACTTTCAAAGCCATATAATAATAATGTAATTATTGCTAGAGGGCATACAATGCTCAATAAATTCAATACCTCGGCTAATAAATTAAACGAAGTGCAGAAGTTAGCTTTAGCTATAACTTTATTTGATATAAATAATTTTGATAGATTAGAAAAATCAATAACATTATTTTCTCAGTATTTGCGAACTCTGATGACAGAGAGTGTAAAGCCCTTGAGTTTTAATTGTCCAGTCTCTATTGATTCTCCTTTAAAGTGGCGAACTTTTTTATTCAATGCATTAATTTTTTTAGCTGAAGATAATCTCAATGATTCGTCTCTTACTTGGAAAGTATGGACAGGGAAAGCAAAATTAAGGATAAAAGGAATTTTGAAACAGTCATTTGTAGATGATGATATAGCAGTAGTCCTTAATTCATTATCAGATTGCAATATACGCTCCCCAAATAAACTAGGACAAGAAGCGCTTGGAGTATCTTTAAAGATTGTAAACACGCCAATTTGTTTATTCAGAAAAGAAACAGTACACCAAGTAAAAGGTGAAACACATGATGTTAGTATGTTTGTTTCTAGTGCAGGAAAACAAGGAGCAGTTGGAGCTAATTGGAAAGAATGGTTAGCTGATCCAAACTCAGAGTATGCAAGATTAGCATATGTCGCTTCTTCAAGACCGAAAGAGCTATTAATATGGGCAGTCAAAAAATTAAAGTCCAAAGAAAAGGCAGAACTTGAAAGTATCGGTTTTGACGTAATACCGTTAGATGATTAAAATTTAAGCCTAACCTCATTTGGTGACTGATAACTTCAAGCATTATGCTCAGTCACATGTTTTAGAATAATAAAAATGTTAATTATTGATTTTAGTGTATGAACTTTACTAAGATTAGACGAACTAATCAAAAGAGGGCATATTTTGAATTAATACAATACAGGTACACTTTTTATAATGAACAAGCTTAACTTTCAGCACTGTATCTCCTCAAAAATTGATCCAGCTTCATTAGAAGCGTTCTCGCTCTATATTGGAATGATCAATCCGAAATAATCACATAATAATAGCCCTTTCTTGCAACCGACCAGTCGGTCTGTTAGTATTTAAAGGTAAATATTGTTAATTCTAAGAGTCTTAAATCATGAGTGATGCAGAACAAACACGCCAAAAAATTCTTGAAGTGGCCGCAGATGAAATTCATCAGCATGGCTTTCAAGCTACCAGTTTGTCTACCATACTAAATCGTTGCTGTATTTCTAAAGGTGCGCTGTATTACCATTTTACTAACAAGTTAGAGTTGGGCTACGCGGTATTTGAAGAAGTTTATGTGCCTGTTTTTTTAGCTACATGGCAACCTGCCTTAAGTCAGGCTGATCCTATAGAAGGTCTGTGTGAATTTTTCACATCAATGTGCGAGTCTATGGTGTGTAGTGAGGCTGTTTGCGGTTGTCCGTTAAATAATCTTTGTGAAGAAATGGCGAATGTTGATGAAGGTTTTCGGTTGAAGGTTTTGTCAATGCAAGAGAAGCTCAATACACTGATTGTTGAGGCTTTAACTCGTGTAGAAGGTGAACTTCGTGAGGGGTTAAAATTTTCTCAGGTTGCTTATTTTATTGTTTCAACTTTTCATGGTGCTACCTCGTTAAGTAAAAGTTCACGTAATAAAGAGTTATATCAACAAGTTATTTTAGAACTTTGTTTATATATTCGTGCGTTAAAACAGTAACGCACTATCAATTATTGTTATTAAAAAATATTTTTTATAAAAATGGGTTACAAACCGAACGGTCGGTGTTATTATTCTTATATTGAATATACCGAGCGGTCGGTTTGTTGTTGGGTAACAATAGTAGCTGACCGATTAACGCCTTCAGGGAGTAATAATATGCTACGCCTAACCAATATTTTGATGATATTTGTATTATCATTTTCACTGTCTGCCTTTTCGTCTGAACCATCAGCGCCTTCACCTTATGCCGTTTTAGAGAATGTTGGTAATAAGCTATTTAATCGTATTGCAGCAAGCCAGCAAGAAATAAATAAATTTCCATCATTGATGCAAGACATTGTTGAAGAAGAACTGATGCCTTCAATAGATTATCAATATGCGTCATACCGCATTTTAGGTAAACATTTAAGAAAAACTAGCGCAGCACAACGCGAGCAGTTTGTTAGCTCTATGCGTAATTATTTGTCAAGAACCTATGCAACAGCATTGACGAAGTATAAAAATCAACAAGTTATTTTTGAGCCAGAAAAATCGGTGGCTAATAAGAAAATTGTAGGGATAAAAATGCAAATTGTTGAGTTAAATAAACCTACAATAGATGTTATTTTCAAGATGAGAAAAAATAAGAAAACGGGAGAATGGAAAGCTTTTGATATGGTGGTTGAAGGTATTTCATTATTGAGTAGTAAAGAAGCTGAATTGGGTAACCGAATTGCTAAACACGGTATTGAGCAAGTATCTGTTGAGCTAGCATCGATTGCCGAATAAGGCAGGCATTCGTTAAGCGTGGCTTAAATCTTGCCAACTACTTGTTAAGGCACGCTTTGTTTTTATCTAGCGATACTTTGTAAAACTTCAATTGACACTAGGTTAGTTACAGAAGATTTAAGCTTGTCCATTGTGCTACAAACAACGAGTAATCCTTCATCATTCAATGCCAAATAACCTTGTTCTCGCAATGTATTAATTAATGTTGCTTGTGCTTTTTTATCGATAAATTCTGGTGCGGTTATATTGTTTAATACGGCTAAACGCTTAGCAATAGCAACTACTTTTTCTTCTAATTGTCGTCTTGAAAGTGGTGCTAGGCGTGTCGCTAATGAGGTAATTATTGCTAATCTTTGTAAGCTTTCATCTATACATTCTGCCAGTAAATGCACTTGGTTTAGTTGAGGATTGTTTTCAGTGAGTGACCAAAAATTTGCTTTTGTTTGTTTGATAATACCGTTATTTGCCATTGACGTGAGCAAGTTTTCAACTTGCAGTGTAATTTGCTGCGGTGTTTGCCATAAGAATAAATCGGCTTTTAAGGTAACTAATAAATTGATAGTGTGCGTTATTATTTTTTCATGAGATATTTTGCTATTATGTGTTAATAACCTACACACTAAAGAGCTTAAAGCGTACGTGTGTAGAATATTGTTACGATAATAACGCATTTCTAAACTAGCTGAATCATCAAGTGAAACAATAGTGCCAAAGCTGTCTTTGCAAAGGGTTACCTTGTTAAGCGAAATAACATGCGCTAATAATTCAGCACCACTTTCTTGTGGTATGCTTAGTTGCTCACTATAAGGCGCTTCGCGTTGTACAGTGAGGAAAAAATCTAAATGCTTTTCTAAATCGGCTTTGGCTAGTGCCTTGTTTTCGCTAGCATGAAGTATCAATGCGACCAGCGCAACACCATTAAGTGCAGCACATTGGTTAATTCGTGTCATTAACTGATTTGACATCTCGTTAACTGTGGGTGTTAACCAGTTTGGTTTTTGCGGATCAAACGGATCAATGGCGTCTTTCCAGTTGGGCACTTTTTCATTTAAGTAGCTATTAATGTTAATAGGCTCACCAAAATTGACATAACCATTACCATAATTTCGTAAGTTTTTAATTGCTTTTAATACACCAAAGATAGACTCGTTTTTCTTAGCACTGCCACTTAGCTCTTTATGGTACGTACCCACTTCCATTACATGTTCATAGCCTAAATAAACGGGCACTAAGGTTAATGGGCGATCTATTCCGCGCAATAGGCTTTGAATGGTCATAACTAACATGCCAGTTTTTGGCGGTAATAATCGACCAGTACGGCTTCTACCGCCTTCGGTATAATATTTAACTGAATAACCACGTTCAAAAAGTAAACTGAGGTATTCACGAAAAATAGTAGAATATAAACGGTTGCCAGCAAAGCTTCGGCGAATAAAAAAAGCACCGCCTTTTCTAAAAATAGTACCAGCAGGCCAGAAATTTAGGTTAATACCAGCAGCTATACGCGGCATTACTAAACCTTCTTGAATAATTACATAAGAAAGTAACAAGTAATCCATGTGGCTTCTGTGACAAGGTACATAAATAATTTCGTGACCGTCTTGTGCTAACTTTCTTAATACTTGGGAATTATTGACTTTAATATTGGTATATAAGCGCCCCCATAACCAACTTAAAAATCGCTCACCTAAGCGCACTAATGAAACGCTATAATCTCCAGCGATTTCATCCATTATATTAAAGGCTTGTTTTTTTACTTTATCCGTACTGATGTTTTTGCTTTTGGCTTCATCTTTAATAATACGCTTTACTGCTGGGTTAGCGAATAAAGCGGTAAACATTTGTTGACGATGAAGTAGGCGTGGTCCTTTGGCAGCAATGTTTTGGCGATGAAAGTGAAAACGTGCAACACGCAACAATTTGTGAGCCGTTGCTTCATCATTGCCGTGATTATCAGACATTATTCTTAACGAAAGTGCCTCACTATAGCGTATTAAGTTATCACGACCGAGAAATAGAACGATGAAAAATTTTCTAAGCCAAGTGGGTGAGGCTTGTTCTGCCAATAAAGAAGAAACATTAGCGTTGTTTTTTTCTTGTGTTGGTATGCGCCCCCAAATAAGATTAACGGGAATCAGCTGTGCATCTAGGTTTTTATTATTATGATGCTGATTAAGAATTTCTAAACCTTGTTGTAATGCTTGGGTTTTACTACGTTTTAAACCAAACAATGACGTTGGTTTGGCTAGGCATAAAGTACGGTTAAATAGTGTGTTGTTTATTTTTACTTTACTTAAGGGGTCAGGCAGTTTTTGTTGCTTACATGCTTTTTGTAATGCGAGTAAATCACTCGCGGATTGATGGCTAATAACGTAAAAAATGGGTTTTGTTGATGTTTCAACAGGCGTTTTTGCATCTAACACTATTTTGCTGCGAACAAATAAACGCAGAGGAAGTTTTAACAACAAGTAAAAAAAAGAACGCAATACAGATATCATGATCACTAATATTAACCGTGTAAGAAACTAGTAAGAGAAAGTTGGGTATTATAGGTGTTGTAACTTCAAAATTACATAGTTTAACAATGAATAAGGTGATTTATACTTTGATATGAATATAACTACGCGCAAATACAGCGATTTCGTCCTGAATTTTTAGCTTGATAAAGGGCGTCATCAGCTTGTTTAAACATACTATTCCAGTTGGGCACGTTTGTGTTTTCTGCAATCCCAATAGATACTGAAATAGGCGGCAAATAAGCATTGGTTTCTTTTCTAATGAGTTTCATTCTTTCAATAGAAACACGAATTTTTTCTGCGGTGAGCTTTGCATCAGCTATTGCTTTATTTGTCATGACTACAACAAATTCTTCCCCACCAAAGCGTACTGCTAAGTCTTGTTCACTAATGTGACTAGTAATAGTTTTAGCAATACGTTGTATTACTTGATCACCAACAAAATGACCAAAATCATCATTCACTTTTTTAAAGTGGTCAATATCAATCACCAGAGAGGTGTGTGTTTGCGAAAAATTTAACAACTGTAACTTTTCGTCACAACCACGACGGTTTAATAACCCTGTTAATGAATCAACTAATGCTTCTTCTCTTGACGCAGCAAGTTTAGCTTTTAATTGATTAAGCTCTTGCTGGGTTGCCGATAATTCTTTAGACAAAACTTGGTGTTGAGATTTGGCATTATCAATGGTATCAGATAGAAAATTCACCACATGCTTAAGCGATTGATGGTGTTCTTTTTTGGTTAATATAGTATTTAGTTTGTGTAAGCTTTTGGTGACTTTATCTTCATTACCAACTTGCTGATTTATTTGATTTAATGTTTTGGTAACTGTTTTTTCAAACGGAGAAATGACATGGTTTTCAATGTGTTCACTAAATGAAATGTAACGTTTAAATAAGTCAGCGATAAAATCGGCAGTCATTAGCTCTTTTTGTTCAAGTTGTTTATCTATGGCAGCTGTTAATGATTCATTTTCATTACTAATATAAAGATATATAACAGAATAATTAACAGGGGTTGGCGCTATGGAATGATCAGAAAGAAAATCATGAGTTAACTCACTAAAATTAGAAGATACTTGATAGTTATGTTCGAGAGCCATTCTTTACCCTTAAACCATGCGCAAAATTATTATTCTTAGGTTAAATACTCTAACGTTATATTTTAATAGTAACAAGCTATTATGTAGAATATGTTATGCTTTTATGTGTCAACGTGATTTGTTCTACGAATCTATTCTTATTTATGTCGGTGCTTACATATCACAAAATTATAAAAAGGAAGTCTTGTGCAAAAAATTGCTGTTTTTGTTGATGTTCAAAATATTTATTACACCACTCGGGATGCCTTTCATCGGCAATTTAACTATAGGTTATTATGGCAAGAATTAATGGCTCAGGGAGACATAATTCAGGCCTATGCTTATGCAATTCAACGCAGTGATGACCAACAGCATAAGTTTCAAAAAGCGCTAAAACATATTGGTTTTAATGTTAAATTAAAACCCTTTATTCAACGCAGTGATGGTTCAGCGAAAGGTGATTGGGATGTTGGTATTACTATTGATGTGTTAACCGCTGCAGCCAGTGGCAGTATTGATACTATTGTATTATTGTCGGGTGACGGCGATTTTGATTTATTATTAAACCACGTTAAAGCGGAATTTGGAGTCAAAACCATAGTATACGGTGTGGCTAATTTAACGGCTAATTCCTTGATCAATGCAGCCGATGTTTATTATAAAATAGAAGAGAGTTTGTTACTTTAGTTCATATTGCTTAAGTTCATATGCAAGCAAAAATTATATCAGTTGGACTAAGGTATTAATTATATTTAGGCGTTAACAAGCTACACTAAAGAGGTTAGATTAGAAAATGTACTCATATAGAAAGACGTAAGTCGTCTTTCTTTTTAGGTTGTTTAAAGTTGTTTTAAATTGTTTTACGTAATAGTTGTTTCAAAGTAAGTGCTTTTTTAAAGGAGTAGATTTTGAAGAAAACTGATACCAATAACTATCAACACTTTCTTAATGTTGTCGATTGCCAACAAGCTTGCCCTGCTCATACGCCTGTTCCTGAATACATCCGCTTAATTGCTGAAAAACGTTATACAGAAGCTTACCTCATTAATTGGGAATCAAATGTTTTTCCTGGGATTTTAGGGCGAGTATGTGACAGACCCTGCGAGCCTGCTTGTCGTCGAGGTCGTGTTGAAGAAACACCCGTTGCAATTTGTCGGCTCAAACGTGTTACGGCTGACAACAAAGAAGACATTACCGCCTTTCTGCCAAAAATACCGCGTAAAAAAAACGGTAAACGTATTGCGCTGATTGGTGCTGGACCAGCTTCAATGACGGTCGCCCGAGATTTATTACCTTTGGGGTATGAAGTGGTTTTGTATGAACGTGATGCAAAAGCTGGCGGCATGATGCGCAGTCAAATCCCCGCCTTTCGTTTACCTGAAACTGTGCTTGATGAAGAGTTAAATTACATCATAAATATGGGCTTAGAGTGTCATTTTGGTGAAGAAATCACTTCTCTTGATAAATTATTACAAGCAAATTTTGATGCAATATTTGTTGGTACAGGTGCCCCTAATGGTCGATGGTTAAAAATTCCAGGTCATGATCAACTAAACAGCCGATTAACACACCCACAAATTGACACGGGTATTAATTGGCTTGCCAAAGTGTCTTTTAAACACCTTCATTATGATGAAGAAAATCCAGCCCCAAAAAAAGTTGTTGTATTAGGCGGTGGTAATACCGCAATGGACTGTTGTAGAACAGCAAAAAGATTAGGTGCAGAAGAGGTAACCGTATTAGTACGCTCTAGCTTTGAAGCAATGAAAGCATCACCTTGGGAAAAAGAAGATGCAGCAGCTGAAGGTATCAGCATTTTGCCAAATTATAACCCGCTAGAATACAAAATTTTGAACGGAAAGCTGGTCGGGGTATTGTTCGAACAAGTTGCTTCGGTTTATGACAAAATTGGCAATCGTCGCTTGCAACCAACAGGTGAAACATTATTAGTTGAATGTGACCAAGTATTAGTTGCCGTAGGGCAAGATACCGCATTTGACTGGATTGAACGTGATATTGGTATTAAATTTAATCAATGGGACAGTCCCAAGGTAAGCGGTAAGTCTCTGCAGTCTAGCTTGCCTAATGTGTTTTTTGGTGGTGATGCCGCCTTTGGCCCTAAAAACATAATATCTGCGGTTGCTAACGGTCATCAAGCAGCCATTTCTATCGATCTTTTTTGCCAAAATGCTGACCCCATTGATGATAGATCAGACACTAGCTTTAATCTCATTAGTCAGAAAATGGGTATTCATGAATGGAGTTATCAAAGTGGTATTGATCATCAAGTGCGTAATCTTGTGCCGCATCTTTCATGGGATGAAGCGGTTAAGTCGTTAGTAAGTGAAGTTGAATTAGGCTTTGATGAAAAACTGGCTTTGGCTGAAGCAAGTCGATGTTTAAATTGTGATGTGCATACAGTGTTCACTGAAAGCACTTGTATTGAATGTTCTGCTTGCGAAGATGTTTGCCCAATGGACTGTATTAATTTTGTTGAAGAAGTAAACGATGATAGCCAAATAGTGAAACAGTTTCGTGTTTCTGAGCTTAATAGTGAGCAAAGCTTGTTAGTTTCTGCACCACTAAAAACAGGCCATATAATGATAAAAGATGAAGATGTTTGTTTACATTGCGGGCTATGTGCTGAGCGTTGTCCAACAGGGGCTTGGGACATGAAAAAACTAATGATTAATAATATAAATGCCACTATAAAATAGTATTTAATAACGTGCTATTTTTATGACGAGCAAGGTAGAAGTTATGACGAGTATCGCACTAAATAAGGAAAACGAAGCAAACAATACTAAAGTCACACAAAAACATGTGGTGAATGAGTTTGTTGTGCGTTTTGCTAATACTAATGGCACGGGTTCTGCTAGTGCTAATAACATGTTTGCTAAAGCTATTTTGCGAATGGGTATTCCCGTAAGTGCTAAGAATATTTTTCCGTCTAACATTCAGGGTATGCCAACATGGTATGAAGTTAGAATATCTGAAAAGAACTACTTAGGCAGGCGCGGTGGTCAATCAGAACTGGTTGTTGCTATGAATGCACAAAGCCTTAATGATGATATTCAAAGTGTAAAATCAGGGGGGTATTTGTTGTATGATTCAAGCCGAGCATTACAAGATAATCAAAAACGAGGCGATATTAATTTTATTGGCATGCCAATTTCTCATATCTGCTTAAAAGAATACAACGACCCAAGGCAGCGCCAATTATTTAAAAATGTTATTTATGTGGGGGCATTAGCTGCGTTATTAGAGATGGACTTTGCTTTATTGAAAGGATTAGTTCGTGATCAATTTAAAGGTAAAGAAAAACTCATAACGCCCAACGTATACGCATTAGAGCTAGGCTATCAATACGCTAGAGAGCATTTTATTTGTCCGCTAGCTATAAAGGTTGAAAGCCGAAATTTAATAAATAATCGCATATTGGTTGATGGCAATACAGCAACAGGGCTTGGTGCTGTTTTTGGTGGTGCAACAGTGGTTGGTTGGTATCCGATAACGCCTTCTACATCAGTGATTGAAAAATTTTCCAGTTATTGTCATCGTTTACGCATTGACCCCGCTAGCGGTAAAAAAAATTATGCCATAGTGCAGGTAGAAGATGAGCTAGCCGCTATAGGTGTTGCCATTGGTGCAGGTTGGAATGGTGCTAGAGCTTTCACCGCTACTTCAGGCCCTGGTGTTTCTTTGATGACAGAGTTTTTAGGGTTGGCTTATTTTACTGAAATACCTATGGTGTTGATCAATGTACAACGTTCTGGTCCATCAACTGGTATGCCAACACGCACTCAGCAAGCCGATATTATCGCTTGCGCTTATGCTTCTCATGGTGACAGTAAGCAAGTGCTATTGTTTCCAGAAAGCCCGTATGAATGTTTTGAATTAACCGCGCAGGCATTTGATATAGCAGAACAATTGCAAACCCCCGTTATTGTTATGAGTGATTTAGATTTAGGGATGAATGATCATTTAACACAAGAGTTTTCTTGGCAAGATGATAAAGCCTATCAACGAGGTAAGGTATTATCTGCCCAACAGCTTGATGAAGTGGAGGTGTTTGGTCGATATTTAGATGTAGACAATGATGGTATTTGTTATCGCACATTACCTGGCACGCATCCAAACAAAGGCGCCTATTTTAATCGAGGAACTTCACGAAACCATTTTGCAGGATATACCGAAAAATCAACAGACTATGTTGATAACATGGAACGACTATCGAAAAAATTTGTTAATGCCATTCAATATTTACCTCAGCCAGAAATAAAACAGAGTAATAAAAATGCACCGTTAGGATTGATTTTTTTTGGCACCACTAGTCACCCTATTGCTGAGGCCATAGAGCAATTAAAAGATCATGGCTTAATTGCGAATAGTTTACGGATAAAGTCTTTTCCATTTCATCAAAGTATTCAAGAGTTTATTGAAAAACATTCAGGTAAAAATAAACACGTATTTGTTATTGAACAAAACCGAGACGCACAAATGAAAAGCTTATTGGTAAATGAGTTACAAATAGACCCCAATACGCTGACCAGTATTTTAAACTTTGATGGTTTGCCAATAACGAGTACTTTTATAGTTGATGCTGTGCTATTACAGTTATCAGCCAGCCAAAAAAGCCAAAAGACAGGTTAAGGAGTAATAAGTATGAGTTTTATAAAATCAACATTTCGTCATCCTCGCCTTCCTGTTAATGACTTAGGTTTAACGTATCGAGATTATGAAGGTGCTTTGTCAACTTTATGTGCTGGTTGTGGGCATGACTCTATTACATCGGCAATAATACAAGCATGCCATGAACTGTCTATTCAACCAAGCCATGTGGCCAAATTGTCAGGTATTGGTTGTTCATCTAAAGCGCCCAATTATTTCTTAAATAAAGCGCATGGTTTTAACTCAGTGCATGGCAGAATGCCGTCTGTTGCCACTGGAGCTAATTTAGCAAACCAAGCACTGCTTTACTTAGCCATGTCGGGAGATGGTGATAGTGCATCAATTGGGTTTGGACAATTTGCGCATGTAGCCCGTCGACAGTTAAATATGGTTTATATGGTAGCGAATAATGGCGTTTATGGCTTAACAAAGGGGCAGTTGGCGGCAACAGCAGACAAAGGCGTTAAAAATAAAGCTGGAGAGTTAAGCTTATTTACAGACATTGATTTGTGTGTCATGGCGCTACAATTAGGCGCTAGCTTTGTAGCACGCAGCTTCTCTGGTGATAAACATCAACTAGTGCCTTTATTAAAAGCTGCAATGAGTCATAAAGGTTTTGCATTTATTGACATTATATCGCCTTGTGTCACTTTTAATAACCATGCTGGCTCTACACGTTCTTACGATTATGTGCATGATCACCTCACAACGGGAGCTGTGGCAGATTTTGTGCCGATTAAAAAAGAAATAACCAGCAGCGCTGATAATAGAAAAAGTGAAGATATTTGCTTACACGATGGCTCAATAATGCGTATTGAAAAAGTGAGTGCCGATTATGATAGTGGCAATGCAAGTCAAGCGATTATTGATATTGAGACAAACAAGAAAGAAGGAAAAATACTAACGGGGCTTTTTTACTTAGAGCCTACAGCCAGTGATTTTCATGAAATCAACAATACTAATAACACCCCCTTAAATCAATTAACGCAAGAAGAGCTTTGCCCAGGAAATAGAGTACTAACGGGGATTAATGAGAGTTTTAGGTGAGCTGTTTTAGTTTAGGTCTATAAAATAAGAAGTAACACCTTTTGTTGTGTTACTTCCATTTAATGAATGTATTTTAACTATTTAAATTTTACTAATGTGCCTTTTAATGCCACACCAGCCATAACCGCGCCAGCACCACATTCAAATTCAGTTTCACTGGCAAAATGCCTATTTTTATAATTAGATTCAATATTTACTACCGCGTCCATGTTTTCACGCACTGCACGCTCTTGTAATGCTTTTAATGCACTTAACATTACCCATTCACATGCTTCACTGTCTGATTTCATGAAAGCATTTGTTTTCTTATTTGTTGATACTTGCCCATATTTTTCAGCAATAGCTTTGTGTTTTTGGGTAGAAAAATACAGAGGAATATCCAATAATACTTCTTTGGCTTTTGCAGATTCAAGTAGCGGAGCAATGGGGTATTTTCCTATATCATCACGCGCAGAGGCTGACGCAGTAATAGCTGTAAGTACTGCTGCTAGAATTATTTTTTTCATTTTATTTCATTTCCTTGATAGTAGTAAAAGACTAAAGAGTTTAAACACAAAATTATTTTAATGGTAAAAAATCAAATAATCCAGTTGATTATTCTGCTAATCGGTTGAAATGTGCACAATGCTGTGATCGAATTGTTTAGAATGCTTAGGAAGATAATCTTGTATCTTGAGGTGGTTTAGCTATAAGTATATACTGAATAAAATCAAAAAGTACTGGTCATGTAACGCTGTTGAATGCTATTGAAATTAGCCAATTAAGCTATAAATACCCTCAAAATAATTATTATTCTTTGCATGATGTTTCTCTCAATATTAGAGCCCAATGTTGTACAGGCATTATAGGACCTAATGGGGCGGGTAAATCTACATTTATTTCTGCTTTATGCGGTTTAATACCTAGCTTTGAAGGAAGTATTGAATACCCAAGTATGTCTGGTAAATCTAAAGCATTAATTGATTGTGTGAAAGATAAAGTGTCCTTGGTTCCACAAGAATATGCTTTTTATCCGCAGTTAACTGTTTTACAAAACTTACATTATTTTTTATCGCTTTGTTGTATTCATAACAGTGAATGGAAAATATTGCTGGCGGATATTCTTGCTCAATGTGAGTTAAACGAAGTAAAAAATCACAAAGCTAAAAATTTATCGGGTGGTTATAAACGTCGGCTAAATATAGCCATTGCGTTGGTAAAAAAGCCTGAAGTATTGTTTTTAGATGAACCTACCGTGGGTATTGATCCTGAATCAAGAGCTGTAATTATTAGATTACTCGAATCATTTAAATTACAAGGGAAAACGTTATTATTTACTTCTCATATGTTAGATGAAGTAGAGAAAATTTGTGATGATATTATTGTTTTTCGTGATGGTAAGGCGCAAATGAACGAAAAACATCAGCAAGAGAATATTTTACTTACTGTGCGTTTTAATCAATCACCTGATAATCTTGATTTTTTAACTATATATGAGCAAAGTGCGAACAACACATACCAAATTGTACTTAATTCACCTGAAGCGTTAGCGGCTCAATTACAACAGCTAACGCAAGTTGCCCATCAAATAATTAACATAAATTATTCAGCTAATTCTGTAGAGCGCATTTACAATCACACGCAGGCGCCTAAATGATATTAAACAGTTTAAAAAAAGAAGCGCTGATTATATTAAGTGATATTCATAGTATTGGCGTATTATTAATTTTGCCAGTTGCGTTTATGTTGATAATGACATTTGCAATGAGTGGTCAATCACAAGATGCCATAGGCAAAATTACGGTAAAGGTAAGTAGCACAGAGAATCATCTCTATGTGACTGCTTATCAACAGTATTTACAACAGCAAGGCTTTATAATATCAGACAAGAATAATGCTGCAGATTTGTTAATATCGTTACCCAATGATTTTGAAAAAAAAATATTAACGGGATTAACAGCTAAATCTATTGTTTTGACAATAAAAGAAACGATCACCCCATCAATGCAACCTATGGTTATTCAACTAGTGCACGGGGCTTTTTCAAAACTACGATTACATGCATACATGTTAGATATAGGCGACTTGAATGATCAAGCGCCTTTACAAGATCAAATAAGTGAAATAGATAAAAATACTAATGTTGAACAGTTTTTTTTAATTGATGAACTCGATCAACCGCTTACATCGGCAACGCTTTATAGCGTACCGTCATGGATAATTTTTGGTATCTATTTTATTGTTTTACCCGTGTCTATTACGGTAATAAACGAGCAGAAAAATGGCACGCTTATTCGACTGAAAACATTTCCAATTAGTACGTCACATTATTTTTTTACTAAGGTTAGTGCTTTTTGTTTATTGAGCTCAATACAGTTTGTCATATTAACCCTTATTGGCATTTTTGCTGTACCAGTGCTTACTGCGCAACCAGCTATTACGGTTAGTTATTGGCCTATTTATTTGTTGTCAGGGCTTGTTATTGTTGTATCAGCCAATGCACTAGCCTTTATTATTGCAGCTGTAGTCAATAGTTATGAACAAGCCATTGTATTAGGTGGTGGTATTAATATTTTATTAGCAGCGGTTAGTGGGTTTATGGTGCCGATGAACATCATGCCTGAAATAATGGCTACGATTGCAAGTTACTCTCCGTTATATTGGTCTGCAGAGATCATTCGCGCATCGTTTATAGGAAACAATACAAGCTTAATTTATACTTACCTAACTAATTTATTACTTTTTAGTGTAGTAAGTTTTACTATGGCGAGATACTTGTTTGTAATGAAAATTAGGAAATTAATGTGGAATTAACACAACCGATTCAATCCAAGCTAGCCCAATTAAAAGATGATCTTAAAAAGCTTATTGTAGAAGAATGTGAAAAAGAAGATGATTTCGCTTGGCAGGAAATATTAGACGACGAACAATTATTTGGCTCTGACTCGCGTATAAATTTAGATTCACTGGATGGATTACAACTATCACTAGTTTTAAAACGTACTTTTGGCGTAAAAATAGAAGGTTCTAAAGAAAGCCGTAAGCATTTAACAACCATTAATAGTATTGCAGCCCTTATTGTTGAACAAAGTACTTTTGAGCAAAACAAGTGATAGCAAAGCCTGAACGTGTATTTGTAAGTGCTTCAACCTCAAATAGTGCATTAGGAAAACAGCAACATTTACCTTCTTCAATGTTTTCTTCTACAAAAAATGGAGGAATGCAGCGCTGTAGTGCCCCAGTAGGCGACCATCAAGTATTGTATTATGCAATGCAGGAACAACCCTCTTTGAATAAAACATTTGAGAAAATGATGGGGTTACTCATTGAGCAGGTCGACTTATTATTAGCGCAAACGGCTCTTACGCCAAAACAATTAAACAAAACCATGTTATTTATTGGTTCAACTTCATTAGATATAGGCTGTATAAAACCTGATATCAGCCAAGCGATATGGCTGTCTCAAACAGATAAAATAGGGCAATTGTTAGCTGAACACTATGTGTTGCATTCATTGCACTTCACCTTTAATACCGCTTGTACCTCTGGCGCTAATGCCTTGCTTTATGCAACAAATTTTATCAAACAAGGTAAAGTTGATAACGTCATTGTTATTGGCTTTGAATTTTTTAACCAGCTTTCACTTAATGGATTTGATTCACTTGATTTAATTAGTAAAACAAGCGTAAAGCCTTTTTCTGCTACACGAGACGGCTTGATTTTAGGTGAAGGAATTGGCGCGGTTTTACTGTCGAAACATTGCACTGAACATACCCAATTGGAAATACTTGGCGGTTATTCTTCTTGTGATGATCACAGTTTAACAATCACTGAAGAAGAAGGTACTCATATCGTTGAGGTGATAAAACAAGCATTACAAAATGCAAGTATTGTACAAAATGATGTTGATTTAATAAAAGTTCATGGCACCGCATCGATTAAAAGTGATTTAGCAGAATGTAATGCATTGAATAAATTATTCACGCAGTTACCTAAATCATACGGATTCAAATCCTTGATTGGTCATACATTAGGCGCTTGTGGTGTCATTGAATTAGCTTTATTTGATCACTGCATTCGCCATGCTTACTTGCCACAATTAACTTATCAAGAGGATAAATCAGCCCCTCTGTTGTTACCCTTTATTGAGTCTGCTGCTGAATTAATACAATCAAAAATTATGTTATTTAATCATTTTGGTTTTGGAGGCAATAATGCCGCGTTGATTGTTAAAAAAGTGGAGCCAAGCTAAGTATGTGCAAACTAATACTAAAAGCCCATGAGGTTGTGTGCTTTCCTACAATAATGTCAGACAAAGAAGTCAGAAACGTTGTTAAAAATGAGACAGGGTTTTCAGTACGGCGTTTAGACAATGTTACGTTGATTTCTTTAACGGCTGTGTATCGGTTAATGGCTAATAACAAAACGTTACCCCAATTAGCTTTGTACAGTGGCGCAGAGTATATGTCGGTTGAACTTTTTCAGTCAGTAATACTTGCTATGGAAAATAAAGAAGCTATTCGTCCTTATGATTTTATTGCTACCGTTGGTAATGCTGCTAATTTTTATTTGTCAAAAGAATTTAATATTCAAGGGCCTAATATCTTCATTGGCGCGAGTCATAACACATTGTTAAAAGCTAGTTTGTTGGCAGAAACAGATATGTTACAGGGACATTGCCAACAAGCAATAATTGTGATTTGGCAAACTGATGATAAAGAGCGGCGATGTCATGCATTGTTGGTTGAAAAGGTATCAGATACAGATGCAGCCCTTAAAACATGGCATCATTTTATTGGCACACCTCAAGAGTTATCTGTATTAGAGAAAGAAGTACAATATCCACTTTTGTTGAATTTGAGTTAGTATATTTGTTCATTGCATGTTCATAGGAAAATTTATGCTAGTTTTTAATTACCTTTTTATCCAATGCATGGTCGGGTCTAAATGACAATAATTGCACTCTCAGCGAATATTGAAGCACCGTGGTTTAATGAACAATTTTCCTATTGGCTGGCGCAGCTTAATGAGCAAGAAGCACATCGCTATGTTTTGATGAAAAGTAAACGCAAGCAACAACAAATGTTATTAAGCAGAGCTTTACTTTCCAAAGCATTGGCTCATTTTGATTGCACACTTAATCGTGCTTATGAAATTTTTAACTACACCACCTTAATCTTAGATAACAAGTCACAAACTTTTGCAATTTCTATCACGCACAGTGGTGATATGGCGGCGATTATTTTAAGTGATCAACCCTTAAGAGTAGGGATAGATATTGAGCAAATAAAAAAGCGTAACTTTGTTGAATTAGCTAAAGAAATATGTACAAAGACAGAATTGGCGTTGATCAAAACCAGAAAAAATATTGAGGCTGATTTTTATCAACTATGGACAGTTAAAGAGTCTTTAGCAAAAGCAAGTCTAAGGCCATTAACGGATTTATATCAATGCGACTGTTCAGCTGTACTCACGAGTGATAAAACGAGTATTGATTGGCACTGTGTTACTTATACGGTAATTTGCCCTAATGTTCAGGGTTATAAAACTGCCATCGTGATAGATTCAAAAGAGAAAGTGCTACTTAAACAGATATAACTCTACTAACACTTTCTAATATAAAACGTAATTAGCTGATTAATACTGAAACATTTTGTAGCAATAGCCTATTGAAAAAAAATGTCGATTGGTATTGGAAAATTTGAACAATTAAATTAGAATGAACGTTCATACTTAATAAAAGAGATTGGTTTATATGCAACGTACTCGCGTGAATATTTTTACTGTCATCGTTTTGGCAAGCGCAGTTTTTTTATCTGGTTGCGATCAAAATCAGCAGGTAAAAGCCCCTGCTTCGCAACCTACCCCCGTTGGTGTTATTACATTAACGAATCAACCATTAATGCTAACAAAGGAGCTGCCAGGTCGAGTGACAGCATCACAGGTAGCGCAAATTCGTCCACAAGTGAATGGCATTATAAAAACTCGCTTATTTACTGAAGGTACTGAGGTTAAAAAGGGCCAAGCGTTATATCAAATTGCCTCTGAGGTTTTCGAAGCACAAATAGCAACTAGCGAAGCTGCGATAGCTAAAGCCCAAGCGAGTATTGCTAATGCCAAAGCAAAAGCAGAACGTTATGCTGATTTATTAGCAATAAAAGCCGTTAGTCAACAAGACTTTGATGAAGCGAATGCCAATTATAAAAGTACACAAGCGGATTTGTTAACAGCAAAAGCACAGCTTAAAACCGCACAAATCAATCTTAACTACAGTAAGGTTGTGTCGCCTATTAGTGGTCAAATTGGCAAGTCTAGCGTAACAGCGGGGGCTTTAGTAAATGCAAATCAAGCAACCGCATTAGCAACGGTTACTCAGCTTGATCCTATTTATATTGACCTAACCCAGTCGAGCAGTGAATTAACGCGTTTGAAAAAAGCCATTGCGAATGGTGAGCTGGATAAGGATCTAGCAATTCACTCTGCTGTTGAATTAACGATGGAAGACGGTTCTGCGTATCCGCATAAAGGCACATTACAGTTTTCTGAAGTGACTGTTGATCCAAGTACTGGCTCTGTTACCTTGCGAGCCGAATTTCCAAACCCAGAAAAACTATTATTGCCAGGCATGTATGTTAGGGCTGTGATTGTTGAGGGGGTTAAAGCGAATGCGATTTTAGTGCCGCAGCGAGGTGTTAGTCGCAATACGAAAGGTGAACCTACTGCTATGGTGGTTAGTAAAAACAATACCGTTGAAGCTCGTGTATTAGAAATTGACCGAACAGTGGGTGCTAATTGGTTGGTGACAAGTGGTTTAAACGATGGCGATCAAGTGATTGTTGAAGGTTTACAAAAAATAGCACCAGGTGCAACTGTTAATGCTGTGCCAGCCGAATCAATTGCTAAAACTCAATAACGGAGCATTGTAATGTCACGATTTTTTATCGACCGACCTATTTTTGCATGGGTACTGGCCATTGTGGTTATGCTAGCAGGAATACTGGCAATTAAAGGTTTACCTATTGCTCAGTATCCGTCTATTGCACCACCAGCAATCAGTATTCAAGCGACTTATCCTGGTGCATCAGCACGTACCTTAGAAGACACTGTTACACAAGTTATTGAGCAAAAAATGAAAGGGTTAGATGGCTTGTTGTATATGTCATCAACGTCTGAATCAAATGGTTCAACCACGTTAACGCTGACTTTTAATGCCGATACCGATCCAGATATTGCGCAAGTTCAAGTACAAAATAAACTAGCATTAGCAACGCCATTATTACCTCTAGAAGTACAGCGCCAAGGTGTGGCTGTGGCTAAATCAGCACGTAACTTTTTAATGGTTGTTGGTTTTGTTTCAGAAAATGGCAGCATGAATAATATCGACATTGGTGATTATGTTGCATCCAATGTGCAAGATATCATCTCACGGGTGAATGGCGTAGGTGAAGTACAATTATTTGGTTCGCAATATGCGATGCGTATTTGGTTAGATCCAAATATGCTGCAAAAATATAAACTGACACCTTCCGATATTAGCGCCTCTATTAGTGCGCAAAATGCTCAAGTATCGGCAGGCCAGCTAGGTGCTTTACCTGCTATTGATGGTCAACAGCTCAATGCGACAGTCACTGCGCAAAGTCGTTTACAAACGCCTGAGCAATTTAGAGATATTTTTGTGAAAACGAATGCAGACGGTTCAGTTGTTCGCTTAGGTGATGTTGCAAAAGTTGAGCTTGGCGGTGAAAGCTATGGGGTTGTGGCACGCTATAATGGCAAACCAGCGTCAGGTTTAGGTATCAAGCTTGCCAGTGGAGCAAACGCGCTAGATACCGCTGCTGGGGTAAAAGCAGCTTTAGTTGAATTAGAGCCTTTTTTTCCTGAGGGATTAGCCTCGGTTGTACCTTATGACACGACACCATTTGTCTCATTATCCATTGAAAAAGTAGTAAGCACTTTAATTGAAGCGGTCGTGTTAGTATTTTTAGTCATGTATTTATTTTTACAAAATTTCCGTGCAACGCTAATTCCTACTATTGCAGTACCTGTGGTACTTTTAGGTACGTTTGCTGTACTGCATGTTTTGGGTTATTCAATTAATACTTTAACTATGTTTGCTATGGTATTAGCCATTGGTTTGTTAGTTGATGATGCAATCGTTGTGGTTGAAAATGTTGAACGTGTAATGACAGAGGAAAAACTGTCACCGCTTGAGGCAACACGTAAGTCGATGGATGAGATCAAGGGTGCACTAGTTGGTATTGCTATGGTGTTGTCGGCGGTATTTATACCTATGGCGTTCTTTGCTGGCTCTACTGGTGTTATTTATCGTCAGTTTTCTGTGACCTTAGTAACCGCGATGAGTTTGTCTGTTTTAGTGGCACTTATTTTAACGCCAGCATTGTGTGCAACAATGTTAAAGCCAAGTCATGTTCATAATGATTCATCATTTATTGGTCGATTTTTTATAGGTTTTAACAACGGCTTTGATAAGACCAATAGCGGTGCTCAAAGTTTTGTAAGCCGTATGATCAAACACAGTAAACGTTATTTATTGTGTTATGGCTTAATCGTTGGTGGCATGATTTATATATTCTCACAACTGCCATCTGCATTCTTACCAGACGAAGACCAAGGTATTTTATTTAACCAAGTGAGTTTACCTGCAGGATCTACGACAGAACAGACATTAAAGGTTGTTAAGAAAATGGAAAAGCATTTCTTAGAAGATCAATCTGAAGCGGTACGATCTGTTTTTAGTGTTATTGGGTTTAGTTTCGCAGGCTCTGGGCAAAATTCAGCTATTGGTTTTGTCGGATTAAAGCACTGGGATGAACGTCAACGTGATGATTTATCTGTAGGTGCGGTTGCGGGTAAAGCGATGGGATATTTTTCTACTATTAAAGAAGCTTTTGTATTTGCCTTTCCACCCCCTGCTGTTGTAGAACTTGGTACAGCTAATGGTTTCACATTATTTTTGCAAGACCGTGTAGGGCTGGGTCACGACAAACTACTTCAGGCTCGTAATATGCTACTAGGCATGGCTTCACAAAGTCCTGTATTAGCTGGCGTTCGTCCTAATGGCCAAGAGGATAAACCAGAACTTGAATTAGATATTGATTTAGCTAAAGCGCAAGCGTTGGGTCTGACACAAGAAGACATTAATAATACCTTGTCTACTGCATGGGGTAGTAGCTATGTAAATGACTTTATCGACCGTGGTCGAGTGAAAAAAGTGTACTTACAAGGTACGCCTGAGTCTCGTATGGTGCCAGAAGACTTAGATAAGTGGTATGTACGTAATAGTAATGGCAATATGGTGCCGTTTACTGCCTTTGCTCACTCTTATTGGACTTATGGCTCGCCACGTCTTGAACGCTATAACAGTTTTTCATCAATGGAAATTCAAGGAGCATCAGCGCCAGGTTACAGTACGGGTCAAGCGATGGATGAAATGGAAAGGTTGGTTAAGCAGTTACCTAATGGAATTTCCTATGAATGGACAGGTATTTCGTATGAAGAGCGTTTAAGTGGTGGCCAAGCACCATTGTTATATGCGTTATCGTTATTAGTGGTGTTTTTATGTTTAGCAGCATTGTATGAAAGTTGGTCGGTGCCAGCAGCAGTAATGATGATTGTACCTTTAGGTGTTTTCGGCGCGGCAATGGCAGCCTTTGTCGGGAATTTATCGAACGATATTTATCTACAAGTTGGCCTTTTAACTACCATAGGTTTGGCATCTAAAAATGCTATTTTAATTGTTGAATTTGCCATTCATAAAATGGATGAAGGTATGCCATTAGTTGAATCAGCCATTGCTGCTGTTAAGTTACGCTTACGCCCGATTTTGATGACTTCGATGGCCTTTATTTGTGGTGTATTACCGTTGGCTATTGCATCAAGTGCTGGATCTGGTGCACAAAATGCGCTAGGTATTTCAGTGATTGGTGGCACACTTGCTTCGTCAATTATTGTGGTGGTATTTGTGCCATTATTTTTTGTATTAGTACGTCGTGTTTTCCCCGGTAAACATAAAACTGTGACGCAGGAGTAATCAAAATGACATTAAAAGTGTTAAGTTTAGCTAGCCTAAGTGTCATGATGCTGAGTGCTTGTCAAATGGCACCACAGCGTGAAGATTTAGTGTTACCAGTACCTGATAGTTATGCCATACAGAGTGAACAAGGAAACACAGCGGATTTAAAATGGCAGCAGTTTTTTGTTAATGAAAAACTGCAAAAGCTAATCGAGCAAACTTTGATTCATAATAAAGATATTCAATTGGCCGCACTTAATGTGCAGCAAGTGCGTGCGCTTTATCAAATTGAAGACTCGGCCTTATATCCATCAATAGATTTTGCAGCATCGGGTACACGTCAACGCTTACCAGCTGATTTATCGTCAACGGGTAATGCTCAAATCAACGAGAGTTATTCGGCTACAGTTGGAATGACGGCATATGAGCTAGATTTATGGGGTAAAATTCGTAATCAATCAGATCAAGCCTTGCAAACCTTGTATGCCTCTGAACAAACTCAAATGAGTGTGAAAATTAGTTTAATTTCTGAATTGGCAAGTGCTTGGTTAAATTACGCTGCTGATAAAGCGCAGTTAGCACTTGTGATGCAAACCTTAGAAAGTCAGCAGGCTTCATTGGCTTTAACCGAAAAAACCTATGCTCTTGGTGCTGCATCAAAGTTAACGTTAGCGCAAATTCAAAGCACAGTGGCCGCTGCAAAAGTTGATATAGCTAATTATCAACGTTTATTAAAACGTGATAAAAATGCCCTTGATTTATTAGTGGGTAAGCCAGTTTCAGCGGAGCTATTGCCCGTTGAAAGTTTAGATGAAGTGTTAAACCTACCTAATGTGCCTGTTGGATTACCGTCAGAGCTACTTGAGCAACGTCCTGATATTAAAGCGGCAGAGTTTCGTTTGTTAGCTGCCAATGCGAATATTGGTGTGGCTAAAGCTGCATTTTTTCCAAGTATTACTTTGACTGCAAATGCAGGAACTGCATCGGCTGAGTTTGATAATTTGTTTTCAGGCGGGACTGGCACATGGAGTTTTATTCCGTCAATTACAATACCTATATTTAATATGGGTCGTAATCAAGCAAATTTAGAGGTTACACAAACCCAGCAAGAAGTTGCCTTAACAACTTATGAGCATGTTATTCAACAGGCGTTTAAAGAGGTTTCTGATGCGCTTGTTGATAGAGAAGGTTATAGGCAGCGATTAAGTGCGCTTGAAGATTTATATCGAAGCAATCAAGAGTCGTTTGCGCTCTCTGAAGCGCGCTTTGAAAAAGGGGTTGACAGCTATTTGCAGGTACTAGATGCACAACGTAATTGGTATAGTGCTGGGCAACAACTCATTAGTGGTAAACAAGCTTATATCACTAGCCTAATTAGTTTATATAAAGCAGTTGGCGGTGGTTGGCAACAACCTATTCATCAAAGTGAATAGCTATTAGGTTATGACATTAGTAGTGTATCACTAGCTTAAGTTCTTTGATTTAACACATAAGATCAGAAGTTAAAATTTGGTAAGCTAGTGATAATATTTAGGTTCAATAGAAAAGTTATCCTTTTCGGAGTTATGATGAGAGAGAAATCTAAAAGACAATCAGATCCAACGGTTGCTCAAGCTCGACGTGAGCAAGTGCTTTGTGCTGCGGCCGATTGTTTTAGACGCAAAGGATACCATGGCGCAGGAATGGCTGAAATCTCTAGAACGGCAGGAATGAGTGCGGGACATATTTATAATTATTTTGCCAGTAAAGAAGCAATAATTGAGTCAATTATAAAACGTGATATGGATGAATTATTTACGATATTTCAAGAGTTCGAAAATACCCCCGGTGATTTGGTAACTGTTTTACTTGACGGTTTAGATGAAGGCGTTGATCATCATTTTGATATAAACCAAGGTGCGCTTGATATAGAAATGCTTGCAGAGGCAGCACGTAATGACAAGGTTGCTACTTTGTTACGCGAATCAGATATTCAGGCTCGTCAAAAAATGTACAGTTTGTTAGTTGGTGAACGTAGCTTAATTAAAATGGCTGAAATAAAAGAAATAAATAGCCGTATTGAAGTCATTTTTGCGATGATGAGCGGGTTGTTACTACGCAAAATAGTTAATCCAAGCATTGATAAAGAAACAATATTATTAGCATTGCGCCCTGCAATGCGGGTACTTTTAGTGCCATTTCCTAGTGAAGAAGAAATAGAATAGGTAAGTTCTTCTAGCCCATCGATAATATTTGCTCTGGTTTAATAGCGTAGTGTCATATCTATCATTTATGCTCAGCTAACGTCATTATGTCCGACGTTAGTGGCAAAATTTACAATTTTATTTAAGAAAAACACTATTTAGTTGAATTGCCTTGGGTGCTTAGGTAGAATTCGCACCATTATTGCTTGCTATTTTTTCGCATCTCATTCTCATCAAGGGCAGTCTACGTGGAAATTCATATTGAAAAATGTTCTGCTTGGTGCGGTAATTTACGTACAAGCCAAGATTGGCAGCAGTGGTCATTAGGCAATATGGCATATCAGGATGAGGATGACTTACCCAGCCTAAAAGAAATTCCAGCTATGCAGCGTCGTCGTTTGAGCAAATTTGCCAAATTAACAATGCAGTGTGTGCTTGATGTGGTTGCTGATGAAGAAGTGGCTTTGCCGTGTGTGTTTTCATCTAGGCATGGCGATTTACATAAAACCTCAAAGCTCATAGAAGATGTCGCACAGAAAAGTGACTTATCACCAACACATTTTGGCTTGTCTGTTCATAATGCCGTGGCGGGGCTTTATAGTATTTTTTCTAATAATAAACAACCAATGACGGCCATTTCGGCAGGTGAAGATTCTTTATTAATGGCGCTTGTTGATGGCTATGCAAAGTTAGAGAGTCAGCAGTTAGATAAAATTTTAGTGGTTTATACTGATGAAGTAGTACCAGAAAAATATAGTTCTTATGTCTCTGATGCAGAAAAGACTATGTCAGTTGCTTTAATTTTAACGCGACAAAAAAGTGAATATGGTTTGGCATTAAATTTTAAACCTCAAAAAAATCAAATTAACTCAACTATTTTTCAACCGTTAGCTTTTTTATCGTTTATGTATGGTAAAGATAACCAAGTTACGATTGACTCTTTCCGTTATCAGTGGCATTTGAGTAAAACATGATTAACCGCTACTGGCGTATTTTTGCCACAGGGTCTGCATTTTTTTTGTTTGGTTTCGGTGGTGTTATTCTGTCATTACTAGTTTTCCCTATAGTGAGATTAAAGTACCGAGGTAAAGAACAGCAGCGTCGAGCAAGTGCCCGTAAAGTAGTGCATAAAACCTTTAAAATGTTTATTGGGTATATGCAATTGATGGGTATTATGAAATTAGAAATCGACAATGGTGAATTATTGAAAGCAAGTAAAGGTACTATTGTTATTGCCAATCATCCCTCTTTGATTGATGTCGTTGTGTTAATATCTATTATTGAAAATGCAGATTGTGTGGTTAAAGCTGATTTATTTAAAAACCCTTTTTTAAAAGGTGTTGTCAGTAATACCGGCTACATTAACAACGAGGCAGATCCTGATAAGTTTATGAAAGATTGTCAATCAACCTTTGATGACGGAAACAACTTAATTGTTTTTCCTGAAGGAACGAGAACGACTCCTGGAGAGAAAATGAAATTTAAACGTGGTGCTGCTAATATTGCACTTCGTACTAATACCGACGTGACACCTATACTGTTATTTGTCACGCCAACGACGTTAAGTAAAGAGCTTGCTTGGTATCAGATACCAGAAAGTCGTTTTACGTTTAAACTAGTGGTAAAACCTGAAATATCAATTAAAAAATATGTAGCCACAGATGTTGTTTCAAATTCGGTAAGAGCGCTTACCAGAGACTTACTTAAATATTATAATGAGGAACTCAGCCTTTATGAAAGAGTTAATTAACCAAGTAAAACAATTAATTATTGAAACTTTAGAGCTAGAAGATATTGAGCCTGAAGATATTGCCGATGACGAAGCTTTATTTGTTGACGGCTTAGGCCTTGATTCAATCGATGCGTTAGAATTGGGCGTAGCAATTAAAAAAGCGTATAATGTAAAGATTGATGGTGATTCAGCAGACAGTAAAAAGCATTTTTACTCGGTAACATCATTGTGTCAATTTATAGCCGAAAACCGATAACTAGGTATATATTTTAAATGAAAGATAGAAACGATATTTACAAAATGATAAGTGACATTTTGGTAACCATGTTTGAAATAGAAGCAGAAGATATTTCAATGGATGCTCATTTATATGAAGACATGGATCTCGATAGTATCGACGCAGTAGATTTAGTGGTAAAACTGAGAGAAATTACTGGTAAAAAAATTGAACCTGAAGATTTTAAACAGGTGAGAACAGTGAAAGACATTGTTGATGCGGTTGAAAAGCTTACCATTAGTTGATAAATCGTTGATGAACAATTAATTGTGATAAAAAATATAGCACTAGGGCTTGTTTTTCTTTTATACCCATTCATTGTTTATGTTGGGCTTAGTTGGTTTGAACCGTCGATACTTGCGTTAGCTTTAGTGTTTTTAACTTTAATAAGAGTTTATTTTTCTAAAAATAAAACGGTTTCACCGTTACTTAAAATCGTCGCTATTAATGCTATTTTACTGCTTGGTTTTAATGTATTTGCTAATTCAGCTCTTTTACTAAAATTATATCCAGTAGTCATTAGTTTTAGTTTTTTTAGTGTTTTTATTTATTCCATTTTTAAACCACCAACAGTCATAACGCTTGTTGCAAGTGCAAGAGATAAATTAACTGAAAATGCTGTTATTTATACACGAAAAGTCACCTTGGTTTGGTGTTTTTTCTTCATAATTAATGGGTTGATTGCTTTATGGACTGTTTTTCAAAGTGATGAATATTGGACTCTATATAACGGAATTATCTCCTATATTTTAATGGGAATATTATTTGCGTGTGAATGGCTAGTTAGGCGAAACTTCAAAAAACATGACCGATCAAATTACATTACCTAATTCAAATACTTTATTTGTAGAACAAAATATTAGTTATCCTCAATGGTTAAGTTCGGTTAATTATCACAAAGAATGTTTTACTAATAATCAGGCCAAGACATGGCTATTATATTGCGATGATGCTTATCAATTTTCAGTATTATTTTTTGCTTTATTAACGGCGAATAAAAAAATTATTTTGCCACAAAATGGCACCGTTAACCAATTACACTGGTGTATGGAATTAGCAGATGGTTTTGCTGGTGCAGCTGAGCTAATGCCAGCAGTTGATAATATTGTTTCTTACTGTCCCAAAAGCAGATTACCCATAGCATCGCCATTGAGTATTGCCAGTAATACGGAAATTACACTGTTCACATCAGGCTCTACTGGTGATGCGAAAGCCATTAACAAAAATTTTCAGCATTTATTAACAGAAATAATGCAATTAGAAAAATGTTTTGGCGATAAGCTTGGCCATTCAACTGTTGTTTCCACTGTATCTCATCAACATATTTATGGGCTTTTATTCAAACTAATGTGGCCTATTTGGTTTAGTCGCGATGTGATATTGCAGCCTTATGAATACCCTGAACATCTTTGCCATGATTATCATAAATATAACCTAAAAAGCATTACACTAGTTAGCAGTCCAGCACATTATCATCGATTGATAAAAGACAATGTTTACACTAGTATCCATGACCATATTAAGGTGATGTTCTCTTCTGGTGGTCCGCTAAGTGATGAAGCAAGTCAGCAACTTAATGAGCAGTTAGCACAAAGTCCTGTTGAAGTTTATGGTAGTACAGAAACGGGTGGTATAGCATGGCGACAACGCTCTGCTGGGCAAAGCAATCGTTGGCAACCCTTTGGCGATATTGAGCTTTCTTGTCAAGATGTTAGTCAATGCTTAATGTTAAAATCTCCGTATTTCGCTCATGAAGGTTGGTATGTTACTGATGATCAAATTAGCATAGATACCGAGGGATGTTTCAAGTTACTTGGGCGTGTTGATCGTATTGTTAAAATTGAAGAGAAAAGAGTCTCTCTTGACCATGTGCAACAATGTTTAAAAGCCATTGATTTTGTAGAAGATGCTTTTTGTTTAACTCAGTTAAATAAACGAGGCTTACAAATTGTTGCCGCGATTGTTTTAACCGATGAGGCTAAAAAAGAATTATTAAACAGTAGAAATCTTGTGTTTAATCGCCGAATAAAAACATATTTAGTGAATGATTTAGAAGTTATCGCTATACCAAAAAAATTTCGTTATTTACCTGCTTTACCTTATAATTCGTCGGGCAAATTAAATAAGTTAGCGATGGAGAAATTTTTTGAATAGCAAAGTGATGTTTCCAGAAGTAGATTACATAGAGCGCCATGAAGATACATTAACTTTATCGTTAAGTATTTCTGAGGATGTTTATTATTTTGCTGGTCATTTTCCTAATGCACCTATTTTAGCTGGGGTTGTGCAAGTACATTGGGCTTTACATTATCTACATAAACATTTTGCCATGCAAATTAGTGACTATAAAGCTATTGATGCATTAAAATTTCAAGTAATTATCGCGCCTAATAGTCAAGTTAAACTGTGTCTTAAAAAAATTAATGAGCATAAATTTAGTTTTAGTTATAGTTCTGAAAATGGTAGCCACTCGTCTGCCCGGGTTGTTTATCAATAATGAAATGCTGCTTTGTTATTCCGTGTTATAACCATGACCTCGTCATTCGTGATACGGTGCTTGCCTTAACACAGTATTCATTTCCTATTATTATTATTGATGATGGTAGCCAAGCGTCAACAAAAAAAGTATTAGAACAAGTGGCACAAGAATTTGAAAACGTACAGTTAATTCAACATAGTGAAAATGGTGGTAAAGGCGCGGCTATGCAAACAGGCCTAGCTGCTGCTATCGAAAATAATATGACGCATGCTTTGCAGGTTGATGCCGACGGCCAACATGATTTAGCTGATTTACAGGCATTTATTTGTGCAGCAGAACAATACCCTAATGATCTTATCAGCGGTCAACCCGTTTACGATAACTCTATCTCTAAAGGCCGATTTTATGGTCGCTATATTACCCATTTTTGGGTAGCACTAGAAACCTTGTCATTTAAAGTTATCGATACCATGTGTGGTTATCGTGTATATCCGTTAGCTGAATATGCAACACTGATTAGCACCGCAACTTTAGGTAAGCGCATGGATTTTGATATTGAAGTGATGGTAAAACTGATTTGGCAAGGGGTTAACGTGCGTTTTGTAAAAACCAAAGTACACTACCCTGAGTTTGGTTTATCACATTTTCATGCATTTAAAGACAATGTATTAATTACTAAAATGCATACACGTTTATTTTTTGGCATGCTATGGCGTTTACCCAAATTACTATTAAGAAAACTGTCATCAAGTCAATCAATTAAATAATCAAGGTAGATATTATGAGTGAAAAAGAAGATCTACATTGGTCAAAGTTTAAAGAACGCGGTTCAATGCTTGGTATTGAAGTTTTGGTATTTATTCATAAATACTTAGGAAATTGGCTATTTAAAGTGATTTTATTTCCTGTCATGGTTTATTTTTATTTGTCGGGCAGTGTAGCGCGAAAAAGTATCCATCATTATTTAAGTAACCTTAATAAACATCAGCATAATAGGGTACTTACACAAGGACAATTGTTTAGAAAAGGTTTTCGTGTTTTCTATAACTTTGGTTTAGCCATTGTGGATAAGTTTGATGCCTGGTTAGGTAAAGTCAGCATTAATGATATAGATATTGTCAATAAAGATGCTTACCAGTCTTTACTCGATGCTAATGGCGCAGTTATTTTTAGTGCGCATTTGGGTAATATGGAAGTTTGTCGTGCTATTTTTAGCTCAGGTGAACATAAACGAAAACTCAATGTAATCACCTACAATGAACACACACCAACATTTAATAATTTTTTAAAGAAAGTGAATAAAGACGCGGCAATAAATTTTATTCATATTAATAATTTTGGTCCCGCAGACTCCATTCAATTAAAACAAAAAATAGAAGACGGTGAAGCCATTGTTATCTTTGCCGATAGAACGTCTGTGAATAATCCTGATAGTGTTTATCAAGTACCTTTTATGGGGGAAGATGCACCTTTTGCTAAGGGGCCTTTTGCACTTGCTGCTATTATGGAATGTCCTGTATTTTTAATGTTTTGCGTGAAAGAAAAAGGCCGATTTAAAGCCTGTATTGAGGAGTTCGCGCAACCGAAAAAAGTAAAACGTAAAGAACGCAATGACTATTTTACTGGGCTTGCAATAAAGTATGCCCAACGATTAGAATATTATTGTCAAAAATCCCCATATCAATGGTTTAATTTTTTTAATTTTTGGCATAACACCAAAAAATAAAAATCATCCTTATTATAACAGCACATTAGAACAAAAAGTTGAAATAGCTTTGGAGAGCAATCAGTGACCCCCCCTAAAAATAAAAAGATTTTATTTGGAGAAGGTAATTTAACGATTGAAGATATTGTTAATGTCTCAAAATCATCAGAACCTGTTGCTTTATCCAAAGCAGAAGACTTTAGGCAGCGCATAGATTCTGGCGTGAAGTTTTTAGAAAAAATATTAAGTGAAGAAGGACATATTTACGGAGTAACCACAGGTTATGGTGACTCTGTTATGTTTGAAGTGCCTTATGATTTAATTGATGAATTACCTATGCATCTAACGCGTTTTCATGGTTGTGGCTTGGGTGAGTTTTTCACGCCAGAGCAATCTCGCGCTATATTAGCAGCTCGACTTGCGTCATTAACTCGTGGTTATTCAGGGGTCAGTTGGAATTTATTAGACCTGTTAGTTGAATTACTCAATCGTAATATTTTACCTGTTATACCTCAAGAAGGTTCGGTAGGAGCAAGTGGTGATTTAACTCCCTTGTCGTATGTTGCAGGTACACTCATTGGCGAACGTGACACGTATTATAAAGGTGAAGTGGTACTTGCAGCTAAAGCATTTGAGCAAGAGGGATTGTCGCCAATCAAGCTGCGTCCTAAAGAAGGCTTAGCAATCATGAATGGCACAGCTGTCATGACAGCTTTAGCCTGTACTGCTTATAAACGCGCAGAATACGCGACTAAATTAATGGCAAGAATTACTGCGTTATCAAGTTTAGCTTTAAAAGGTAATAGCAATCATTTTGACGATATTTTATTTAGTGTGAAACCTCATCCAGGGCAAAATCAAATTGCCAAATGGATACAAGGTGACTTGAACCATCATGAACACCCAAGAAATTCGCATCGCTTGCAAGACCGATATTCAATTCGTTGTGCGCCACATGTTATTGGGGTTTTAGCTGACAGCCTACCTTGGCTGAGAAGTATGATTGAAAATGAATTAAACAGTGCTAACGATAACCCGATTATTGATGGTATTGGTGAGCACATTCTTCATGGCGGTCATTTTTATGGTGGTCATATTGCCATGGCAATGGATTCAATGAAAAACTGTGTTGCCAATTTAGCTGATTTAGCGGATAGACAAATAGCGACCTTGGTTGATATTAAAATGAATCATGGTTTGCCACCTAATTTAACCGCTTCTCAAGGGGTAAGAAGGCACATTAACCATGGCTTTAAAGCAATCCAAATTGGTTGTTCTGCATGGACAGCAGAAGCATTAAAGTTAACGATGCCAGCCAGTGTTTTTTCGCGCTCAACTGAATGCCATAATCAAGACAAAGTCAGTATGGGTACTATAGCGGCTAGAGATTGTTTAAGAATATTGCAATTAACAGAGCAAGTATTAGCGGCAACGTTATTGGCGGCTGTACAAGGCATCCGTATCAGAATACTCAATGCTGAACTTTGTCGTGATTCATTAACCGCAGAGATTAGAAGCATGATTGATGATGTATCAAGCTTTTTTGACTTGTTAGAGGAAGATCGCCCAACTGACGTTATTTTGCGTCAAACCATTGAATATATTCAAAACCAACGTTGGACACTATATGAGGAAAGTTAAAGGCATTTTAACGGTAGCTCATGAAATAGATATTCAATTTTATGATGTGGATGCCATGCGTGTTGTGTGGCATGGCAACTATGTTAAATATATTGAGGATGCTCGTTGCCAACTATTGCGTAAATTTAATTACGACTATAACGATATGGAAGACTCGGGTTATGTGTGGCCTATCGTTGATATGCGACTTAAATATGTAAAATCAGCACAATTTGGTCATAAAATTCGTGTTGAAGCAACACTAGTCGAGTATGAAACGCGGTTAAAAATATCCTACAGAATATTTAATGCAGAATCGAACCAACTTTTAACAAAGGCTTATACTGTGCAAGTAGCGGTGAATATTGAAAGCAATGAAATGCAATTTGAATCGCCAGCAGTATTGTTGGAAAAATTAGCACCTTTCTTAGCCGATGTAAGCCAAGAATCATGACTGTATTATTGCGTTTTTTATTGTCTGTATTATTCGTTTTCTCAGTACAAGTATGGGCAAATGACAGTAGCGAAATTCGCCATAATGAAAAAAAAACCAGTATCAATAGTCACAAAAATAAGCAAACGGATACCGACGTCAATATATCTGACCCTAATATCCGCTTAGAACGTTTTTTAGCAAGGTTACAAATAAAGCAGGGAGTTGCGAGTTTTACACAACAAAAACATTTAAGTTTTCTTACTAATCCTATTGTGTCAAAAGGCTTATTAAAAATTTATCAAAACAGTATTATTTGGCAGGTTCAATCACCAGTTTTTTCTAAATTAGTAATCATTGAAGATCAAGTGTGGCAATTAACTAATAAAGCATCAACCAATTACCAATTGGTTGTAAGTAATGCCAGTGTAGAAACACTCATTCGTGCTATTTTTACTGGTGATATTAGCCAGTCTCAATGGCATGTTTCAATGGATGAACAACAGTGTTTGCAGTTATCGCCTGAGGATATGATTTTATCACAAGCTATTAAGCATATTAGTGTTTGTATGCCCGACAATCAATCACAACGGTTTGTTACGATCAGAGATGCCCAAGATAATTTGACTGAAATTGAATTGATGATAACCACTGAACAACTTTCAGATGAAGATATTCATGAATTTAACATCAACCCATAAGTTTTACCTTTGGCTATCGCAATGCTTGTTGTTGGCATTGCTTGGGGTATTTATTTTTATTGAAAAACCAATTACTTTTAATGCCAATTTAACCTCACTTTTTTCGGTTGAACATCATAACCAATGGCAAGCTGTTCAAAAAAAAATAGATGCTAATTTAAATACCAGTTTACTTTACCTTGTCGGGCATTCACAACAGCGTGTTGCTATTCAAGCTGCTGACCAATTAGCTTTACAATTAAAGCAAATTGACGGTATTGAAAATGTTTCTGCGCAACTGAAAAACATACCCAATCAGCAAAGCCTTATTGATAGCTACAGTGGCTTTGAACAACAACTCCTTACCCCTACATTCACAGAATATTTAGTACAAAAAAACAAACAAATATTTGATTTACAATTTCAATTATTAAATCAATTAGGGGATCAAATCGTTGGGCAAACTATAGCAAAAGACCCCACGCTAGCTTTGGCGCATTATTTAAATCGTTCACCTTTTCCGTCTAATAAATTGACTATTACCTCAGACGGTTATTTAACGTTGAACTACCAAAGTAACTATTATGTTTTAGTAACAATGAAAACAGCGGAAGGTGCGTTTGACCTAAAAACGACTAAAAGTATTGTTTCACAGCTTGATAATATTAGTGCCCCTGAACTTGCGACAACCTTAACAGATACATCAAAAGTTTTACCTCAAGATCAGGCGATTGATTATATTCGTACTGGCGCCATATTTTATAGCTATGAAGCAAGTGAACAGGCACAACAAGAAATGCAATGGTTAGGTGGCCTGTCTATTTTAGCAACCTTGTTACTTATTTATTTTGCCTACCGTCGTTTTGTTACTTTGTTTTGTACCATTTTTTTAATTGGCATTAGCATTGTTTATGGCTTTTTAGGGTTAAATCTATTTTTTGATGAAGTAAATGTTTTATCCCTTGTTTTTGCTGTTACCTTAATTGGCATTGCGGCTGATTACAGTTTTCACAGCTTGACTGAATTACAACATGTTTCAACTGCTCATTTAAATCCATTAAAAAATATTAATGTATCATTGATATTAAGTTTTCTGACCACAGCATTGGGTTATTTGCTCTTGGTGGTAGTGCCTATTGTTATTTTTAAACAAATTGCCGTGTTTACTATTTTTGGCTTGTTTGGGGCACTTATCACGGTATTACTGGTGTTTCCTTACTTACATCAACGAATTAACTTTGCTAGTAATGTTAGTGGTGAGCAAGACAATAACACTGTTTTTTTCAGGGTAAATAAACAGCATCAAGCAATGCTAAAAAATTGGCGAGGTTATTCATTTTTCATCTTAACCCTATCATTACTTTCACTGGTTATTTTAGGTAAAACTGTTTTTTCCGATGATGCAAAATCTTTTTACCAAGTACCAGCACAATTACTTGAGACCGAAAATAAAGTGAAAAAGATGTTAGGCCAGAAGTTAGATAACCAATACTTACTTCTACAAGCTGAAACACCACAAGCGTTACTTGAAAATGAAGAAAAAGCCCTTGTTATTTTAAACAATTTACAAGCCGAGAATGTATTTGCTAGTTATCAGGCCGTGGCAAACTGGTTACCTTCAATTAAACAGCAGCAACGTAATAATGCCTTGTTAATTAGTTCAAAAAAACAAGGTCAGTTTGACAAGTTAAGTGTAATACTAGGTAATAATGATGTTACGGTGCAGCCTCTTAACCATTATTTATTGCCCAGTCATTGGTTTAATAGTTCTATAGGCAAGCTATTCAAGCATTTATGGCTACAAGATAATAATTATTATTACTCCATGATTAAATTTGCTGGTATTCGTGATGTCAATACGCTTTCTAACGCATTGAGTGTGCTTGAAAATGCAGTTTTTGTTGATAAGCTAGCCGATACTGAGTTGGAACTAGGTACATTTAGATTGGTACTTGCTTATATCTTTGTGGCTGCCTGTTTAGCAGGTTTTGTTATATTTTATTTTCGCTATGGTTTTAAAAAAGCTTGTTTAGGGGTTGTGGTTCCTGCCTGTGCTTTTGCTATCGCGCTGGCGATAAGTGCTCTTTTACAAGGCAATATCACCTTATTTAACCTTGCCGCAGGGCTAGTTATTTTAGCGTTAGGGCTTGATTATTCTATTTTTTACGCGGAACATGGTTTTTCTACATTAATTACTAAAACTACATTAATGTCAGCATTAAGCTCTATTTTTGTATTTGCTATATTAAGTTTTAGCTCAACGCCTGCAATTGCAAGTTTTGGGCAAACCGTATTTTTGGGGATAGTGCTTACTTTTATGTTAGCCCCAATTATGACTAAAATTTCAGGAAAACGAGGTCACAATGCCAGTAAATGAAACGTTTGATGTAGTTGTCATCGGTGCAGGACCTTCGGGTGCCGTTGCTGCTAGTATATTAGTGCAAAAAGGTTGGAAAGTGCTTGTTATTGAAAGAGAAGAGTTTCCCCGTTTTTCTATTGGTGAAAGTTTATTGCCGCAATGCATGCGTTTTATTGAAGAAGCTGACATGCTTGAAGCCGTGCAGTCGCAAGCTGATGAACGAGGGTTTCAATATAAAAATGGTGCGGCCTTTTATCGAAACGGTGAGCATTCCAATTTTGATTTTAGTAAAAAATTTAGCGCAGGGGCAGGCACAACGTTTCAAGTAAAACGAGCTGATTTTGATAAAGTACTTGCCGACCGAGCCGAAGAAATAGGCGCTGATATTCGCTATAAGCATGAAGTTACTGCCGTTGACTTTAATGATGAAACAGCTGTAGTTTCGGTAAAAAATGAAGAAGGTACGAGCAAGTTTTCAGCAAAATTTTTGCTTGATGCCAGTGGTTACGGTCGCGTTCTGCCAAGATTATTATCGTTAGAATTACCTAGTACGTTGTCTGACAGGCGTGCTGTATTTTGTCATCTAGAAGATGGCATAAGCGACGAAAGCTATGACCGAGATAAAATATTAATTACGGTACACCCTGAAATGAACGATATTTGGTATTGGTTAATTCCCTTTTCAGATGGCACGGTAAGTTTTGGTGTTGTGGGCGATGTAAAATATTTTGACCAGTCTCAATCCAATGAAGCAGTATTTGATTATTTTTTAGCGCAAGAACCTTATTTAGCAGAATTGCTTCAAAAATCAAAAAAAACTACGCCAGTAAGCGCGTTGCAAGGTTATTCTTCTGATGTCACTCGGTTATACGGTGAGCGATTTGCTTTGCTCGGTAATGCGGGAGAGTTTTTAGATCCTGTCTTTTCATCAGGGGTCACTATTGCCATGTATTCAGCATCACTAGCTGCAAACTTATTAAATAAACAACTGTCTGGTGAAAAGGTGTCTTGGCAGGCTCAATATGCTGATAATTTAAAAGCAGGCGTTGAGGTTTTTAAACATTTTGTTATGTCTTGGTATGATGCTGAATTACAAAATGTGATTTTTTTCCAAAAAGAAGACAATGATGTAAAAGCCATGATTTGTTCTATTTTGGCAGGTTATGCATGGGATCAAGAAAATCCGTATGTTAACAAAACAGAGCGTAGACTCGCGGCGTTAGTTGATATTTGCCAAGAAAGTGACGAAAACGAGTGATTGCTTTGTTGACTGTTTTCCGTTGGGCGGTATTAATAATCACGTTCGCTAGTGTGCTTTCTTGTTCTTCAAGTTATAACAATAAACATAGCAATATGTTTTATCAGCTACAGGCATTGCCAGCATCATTACAAAATAAAGTTTTTTTAGAAACCTTAACGTTTCAACAAGACGAACAACGCTCGTTATTAACGCAAATAGAAACGGGTGAGCAAACCTTAAATTTAGGTGCCATGACTTTTAGTGGTTTACCTATTATTCAAGCAAAATGGCATAGCAGCGAGGGACTTTTAGGTTTTTCAAGTATGACATTCGATAAGAGCATGGTAATGCGTATAATACGAGATATTCAATTAGTTAAATGGCCTGAAGATAATATTAGAGCGGGGCTTTTACCCAACTTTGAACTATTTACAAGTAAAAGTAGCATGACTGAGCAGGTAAGAGAAATACGACATTCAGAGCAAATTATTGTTAAAATTACCTATGTAGAAAACAAAATAATTTTAATAAATGCCATTGAGCATTATCAATTAACGATCGAGCAAGTTAATGAATAAAACAAACACTCTTGATATTTTCTTAAGTGACTTTGCCTTAGTCAATCCACTTGGCAGTAACTTAAGTGATATTAAAAATAATATGTTGCTAGGTAAGCGAGACGGATTAGTACAAAATGAATCCTTCCCAAATGAGGGGAGTTTATTTGTAGGCGCAGTAACGACAGCATTACCTGAACTTCAAGATAAAGCTAAGCACTTCAATACGCGTAATAATCAATTAGCTAAGCTTGCGTTACAGTCACTTCAGGCAGAAGTGGATGATCTAAAGTCAACCACCAGCACTGATAGAATTGGTGTTATTGTTGGTACGAGTACTTCTGGTATTTATGAAGGTGAAAATGCGGTTAAAGTTGAATTAGCAACAAAACATTTTCCTGATGATTACGATTACCGTAAGCAAGAAATGTTCAATTTAGCTGAATTTATTGCCGACGATTTAGGGCTGAAAGGCCCTGCTTTTACTATTTCAACCGCGTGTTCGTCTAGTGCAAAAGCATTTGTAACGGCAAAAGAACTTATTCATGCGGGTGTTATTGATGCTGCTGTTGTAGGTGGAGTTGATGCTTTGTGTGGTATGACCGTAAATGGTTTTTCTGCACTTGACTCAACATCAAGCGGCTTATGCCAGCCGTCCAGCGTAAATCGAGATGGTATTAACCTAGGCGAGGCCGCTGCGTTGTGTGTTTTGCGTAAAGATAAAGGTCAAATAAAGCTTTTAGGTTGTGGCGAATCAAGTGATGCTCATCATATGTCAGCACCACACCCAGAAGGTGAGGGGGCGGTTACTGCAATGAACCAAGCCATAGACAGTGCGGGTATTTTACCTAGCGATGTTGACTATATTAATTTACATGGCACGGCAACCCAAAAAAATGATGCCATGGAAGCAATGGCTGTCAATGCGCTTTTTGGCAGCGATACGCCTTGTAGCTCAGTAAAAGGGATGATTGGCCATACGTTAGGTGCTGCTGGAGCTACTGAAATTGGCTTGTGTTGGTTAATGATGCAAGATAATAATCAATACTTTATTCCTCACTGTTGGGATAACGATAAAGATCCTTCTTTAGCAGAAATAGCATTGACACAGATAGGCCAACAAAGTAAAAAGCCGTTTAAATATTGTCTATCAAACTCATTTGCCTTTGGCGGCAATAATGTCAGCATTCTTATTGGGGCTTAAAATGTCAGAGTTTTCTACAACTGATATAAAAAAAACAGAAATACCAAAATTTACAATTGAACAAGTATTACCGCATGATCATCCCATGATATTACTTGATTCATTGATTAGTTTTGATGACGACAGCGCAACCTGCAGTCATTTAATAACTGAGCAAAGCTTACTTTTTGATACCACGCTTCAAGGTGTACCTAGCTATGTTGGCATAGAGTATATGGCACAAAGCATTGCGGCTTATGCTAACGCAAATGAATTAATAAATAACCGACCCGTTGAGATTGGTTTTTTAGTGAGTACACGAAAATATAAATGTGATTATGCTGTTTTTAAGTTGGGCATGGTCTTACAAATAACGGTGAAACTGTTATATAAAGATGAATCAGGGTTAAGTGCCTTTGATTGTGCTATATTCATTGACAATAAAGAGATCGCTTCGGCACGGGTTAATGTATTTCAACCCGAAAATCCGACAGAATTTTTAGCTGAACAGTTATAAATAGTTTATGTTCGAAGAGATAAAGTTTAATTTCCTAAGGGGCTTTTTGTAAGAATGAGACGTGTTGTTGTAACAGGAATGTCGGCTATAACGGCATTAGGACATAATTGGCAAGATTTCGAACATAATTTGCGAAAAAAGCAAAATGTTGTTCAAGTTGATGAAACCCTAAAAGGTATCGACGGATTAAATACGCATTTGTCGGCACCTATTTTAGATTTTACTAAGCCTGCTCATTATAGTCGTAAACAAGTTCGTTCAATGGGGCGTGTTGCTTTAATGGCAACAAGAGCCACCGAAGTTGCTCTTGAAGACGCTAAGCTGTTGTCGGGCGATTATTTTAAATCAGGCCGAATGGGGGTAGCTTACGGTTCATCTACGGGGTCAACAGACCCTATTATGGCTTTTGGAGACTTGTTAAAGTCAGGTAACATGCAGGGTGTTACCGCAACTAGCTATATTAGAATGATGAGCCATACCACGGCCGTTAATATTGGTGTTTTTTTTGGTATCTCTGGCCGTGTTTATACCACAAGTTCAGCGTGTACTTCTGGTTCTCAAGCGATAGGTTATGCTTACGAAGCCATAAAATTTGGTAAACAAGATATTATGATTGCTGGCGGAGGAGAGGAGTTTTGCCCAAGTGAAGTTGCAGTTTTTGATACCCTCTATGCTACTTCAACAAAAAACTCACAGCCAAAACAAACCCCTCGTCCTTTTGATAAAGATCGAGACGGTTTAGTTATTGGAGAAGGCGCAGGAACACTGATTCTTGAAGAATATGAACATGCGGTTGCCAGAGGTGCTCATATTTACGCTGAAATAGTGGGGTATGGCACAAATTCTGATGGTGTACATGTAACGCAACCCACCAAGGAAACAATGGCGAAAGCAATTACCGAAGCCATGAATGATGCTAACGTAAGTGCTGAAGATATTGGTTACGTTAATGCCCATGGTACTGCAACCGACAGAGGTGATATTGCTGAAACTCATGCGACGGCAATGGCTATTTCAACCCATACTCCTATTAGCTCGTTAAAAAGCTATTTAGGTCATACTTTAGGTGCTTGTGGTGCTATTGAATCTTGGGCTTGTATTTCCATGATGAACAACGGTTGGTTTTCACCCACGATTAATTTAGATAATGTTGATCCCGAATGTGCTGAGCTTGATTATATTACGGGTGATGGCCGCATGATTGATGCGCAATATGTTATGAGTAACAACTTTGCTTTCGGTGGCATAAATACCTCACTAATATTCAAACGAATGGATTAAGTCATTGAAAAATGTTTTAGCACAAGCCCATGTACCTGAATCTAGCTTTGGTAAGTGGTTCTTACGTAGTGATACTTGGACCAATTACGTGCTTGAAGTTGCCATGGATGATTTAACAAGGTTGCTGAATAACGATACTGCAACCTATAACGTTATTGCTGATGTAGGCGTAGGTTATGGGCGTTCACTTAAAAAGTTAAATGAGCGATTCAGCCCAAATAAACTTATTGCCATCGATATTGACCCTGAAATGATTGAGGCAACCAAAAAAGAAGTTGAAATAGCGCAATTAAAGAATGTTGACTATGTTTGCTGTTCAAGTTCTATGATTGATTTGGAAGATAACTCGGTTGATATGTTGTTATGTCATCAAACATTTCATCATTTAATTTATCAAGAACAAGCTATAAGCGAATTTTATCGTATATTAAAACCCGGTGGCGTTTTATTGTTTGCTGAATCAACAAAACGTTATATTCACTCATTTATCATTAAGTTATTGTTTCGTCATCCAATGAAAGTACAAAAAACAGCAAGTGAATATTTAGCTTTAGTGCGTGACGCTGGTTTTTATGTGCCTGATGATAAAATATCTTATCCCTTTTTATGGTGGAGTAGAGAAGATCTTGCCATAAAAGAAAACTGGTTTGGCATAGCACCACCAAAGGATAGAGAAGAAACGCTGATAAACCTTATTGCACAAAAACCCTCAGTTTAATTTGAGAACTGCAAGTGTAGTACTGCACTTGCAGCCTTGTACTACAAGCCAACCTCAATAGTGCCATGCCAATCAAATACCGTATTGTTTAAGTGTACTTGTGTTAATGATGCATTGAGGGTTGTAGGTAGGTTACTAATAACTAAAGCGTTGTTAGCATAGAGTTCTACACCATTAAACTCTAATTGGCTGTTTTCAATATACGCGATGGTGAGTGCGGTTAAACTTCCACCCCAAATTTCAACATCACTGTTATGCAAAATCATGGCGTAATTGTTGTTGTTATTAATTTTTACATGATTAAAGCTCACTGCAGAATGGTTGAGTACTATTTTTTCAGCATGTAAATGCGTAATTTGTTTTTGTTTGCAGTTATTGATAGTAACTGACGTAAACTGTGTATTATTTAGTAATGAAATAGCATCATTTCTATCACAATCGATCGTTATATCTTTGTTTGATATTGCTATTTTAGGTGCTGGAATAGGTTGATTAGTGTTTATAAAGTTATCAATTTTATTAACAATGTCATTAGGATATTGTTTTTGAGGTGAGTGACCCGCCTCTGGAAAAATGAATACCGAATGTGTATTGAGTAAGTAACTTAACATGGTAGAAACTTGCACTGGCATTACCTGATCTTTTCCTCCCCAAATAATGAAGGTAGGAGGTGATTTTTGTCGAATAAGCGCAGACAATTCTTCATTCATCACGGCAAGTGCTGAAATGGCATTAATATTATCATCAAGTATTAACGACCTGCCTGTTGAGCTGAGTAATACTCCTGTTGGGTCTGGTAAAAATTGATTTAGCGCATTCACTACGCTTTTTACGGTTGATGAATATTGTTTGGCAAGAGGTAGTTGATTGCCAACGTAATTCGCTGCAACATGCTCGCTATATGAAAACTTATTCAAAAAACCTGCGGCATCTATCAATATTAATTTTTTAGCTAAAGTAGGTGCTTGCAGGGCTATTTGTACGGAAACATTCCCCCCCATAGAATGCCCAACAATATAGTTTGTGCTATTAACGAGGGTTGGTAAAAGATCAATTAACAGTGTTGCATATTTTTGTGGTGAGAAAATGTTTTCTTGACTTTGAGAAAGACCAAAACCAGGGAGATCAAGCAAGAGCAAATCATAATTTTTAGCTAAGCTAGAGACAATTTCTTTAAAATCTTCTGCTGAACCGCCTACCCCATGAATCAAGGTGATAGAGGCTTTAGCGGGATGTTTAGAGGTTTGGTAAAAAGTTACTGAGGTATTATATTTTTCAGAAAACACAACATGCTCATTAAGCCCAAAGTCTTTATACCAATCATTAGCCATTGCAGGCGCGCTAACACACTGAAAAAGTAAAAAGAAAAGCGGTAAGAATTTTCTGTTAAAACAGCGCGTATTTTGATTTGATTGTACTGAAATAATAAATACCTCCTTATCTGTAGTAGCTCAGACCTGATCTGACAGTTACCCGATTTTTAGGGTGCCTTGTCAGCTTAGATTTGAGCTAAATTCTTTTCGGCCCAAATCGATTTCCCATCAAGTAATGTTTCTAG